>NZ_JAOCLC010000057.1:0-33695 GCF_029845105.1 Stenotrophomonas sp. GD03654
TCGGATTTGGTCATCACCGGCTCACATCAGGGGCATCTCAGCCTGAAACGGCACGGGCAATGCCCGGGCCGTCCAGGAAACAACGAACAGCGTAAGGCCGATTACTCGGACTTGTTGCCGTTCAGCTGTGCACGCAGCAGCGCGCCCAGCTGGGTGGTGCCGCTGGAAGCCGAAGAGGACTGGTATTCCTCCAGCACTTCGCGCATTTCCGCGTCATCCTTGGCCTTGATCGACAGCTGCAGGGTGCGGCCCTTGCGGTCCATGCCCACGAACTTGGCTTCGACCTTGTCGCCGACCTTCAGGTGCTGGGTAGCGTCGTCAACGCGCTCGTTGGCGATGTCGCGAGCCGACACGTAGCCTTCGATGCCGTCGGCCAGTTCGATCACGGCGCCCTTGGCGTCGACTTCCTTCACCACGCCTTCGACCTTGGAGCCCTTCGGATTGGCAGCCATGTACTGGCCGAACGGATCCTGCTCCAGCTGCTTCACGCCCAGGGAGATGCGCTCGCGCTCCGGGTCGACGGCCAGGACGACGGCGTCCAGGGTATCGCCCTTCTTGAAGTTGCGAACGACGTCTTCGCCGGTGGTGGCCCAGCTGATGTCGGACAGGTGAACCAGGCCGTCGATGCCGCCGTCCAGGCCGATGAAGATGCCGAAGTCGGTGATCGACTTGATCTGGCCCGACACCTTGTCACCCTTCTTGTGGGTGGCAGCGAAGGTTTCCCACGGATTGGCGGCAACCTGCTTCATGCCCAGCGAGATACGGCGACGCTCTTCATCGACGTCCAGCACCATCACTTCGACTTCGTCACCAACCTGCACAACCTTGGACGGGTTGACGTTCTTGTTGGTCCAATCCATCTCGGAGACGTGCACCAGGCCTTCGACGCCCGGCTCGATCTCAACGAACGCACCGTAATCGGTGACGTTGGAGACCTTGCCGAAGACGCGGCTGTTGGCCGGGTAACGACGGCCGATGTTGTCCCACGGATCCTCGCCCAGCTGCTTCAGGCCCAGCGAAACGCGGTTGCGCTCGCGGTCGAACTTCAGCACGCGGACGTCCAGCTCGTCGCCGACGTTCACGACTTCCGACGGGTGACGCACGCGCTTCCACGCCATGTCGGTGATGTGCAGCAGGCCGTCGATACCGCCCAGGTCCACGAACGCGCCGTAGTCGGTCAGGTTCTTGACGACACCCTTCAGGATCGCGCCTTCCTGCAGCTTGTCCATCAGCTGCTCGCGCTCTTCCGAGTGCTCGCTTTCGACGACAGCGCGGCGCGAGACCACGACGTTGTTACGCTTGCGGTCCAGCTTGATGAGCTTGAACTCGAGTTCCTTGCCTTCCAGGTAGGCCGGATCGCGCACCGGGCGCACATCGACCAGGGAACCCGGCAGGAAGGCGCGGACATCCTTGATGTCCACGGTGAAACCACCCTTGACCTTGCCGCTGATGCGACCGGTGATGGTTTCGTTCTTTTCCAACGCTTCTTCCAGCTCGTCCCACACCATCGCGCGCTTGGCCTTCTCGCGCGACAGGACGGTTTCGCCGAAGCCGTTCTCGATCGAGTCGAGGGCGACCTTGACGATGTCGCCTTCGGCGACGTCGATTTCGCCAGCGTCGTTACGGAACTGTTCGATCGGCACGATGCCTTCGGACTTCAGGCCAGCGTTGATCACCACGACGTCGCCGCGGACTTCAACAACGGTACCGCTGACGATGGCGCCCGGCTTCAGCTTGGCCAGGTTGGCCTGGCTGGCTTCAAACAGTTCGGCAAATGATTCGGTCATTAGATTTACTCTGTTGGACACATGGGTCGGTAGCGTCCCCTTCAGGGGAATGGCGACCGCCCGCCTGTTGGTCGACCCCGGAAACGCAGGTCGTGTGTAGTAGGAAAACCGCCACGCATCATTGCGCGACGGAGCTGGTACAGCACTGCTATGCGCGACCACCACCGATGTTGCTGGCAGTGCTCCCGCGCGAACGGATCAGGCAGCCGGAACCGGAAGCAGATCCATCACTCTGGCAACGACATCATCGATGCCGATGCCTGTGGTGTCGATGAGGACAGCATCGTCTGCCGGCTTCAGGGGCGCCACGGTACGCTGAGCATCACGGGCGTCGCGGGCCATGATCTCGCGCAGGAGGTCATCAAAGTTAACAGAAACCCCCTTGTCTTTCAACTGCTTATGCCGGCGCTCAGCGCGCTCCTCGGCACTGGCGGTCAGGAAGACCTTGTAGGGGGCGTCCTTGAAGATCACCGTGCCCATGTCGCGGCCATCGGCGACCAGGCCGGGCAGCTCCCTGAATGCGCGCTGGCGCTCCTTCAGGGCGGCCCGGACCTCGGGAATGGCAGCAATGGCCGAGGCCAGCGCGCCGGTGGTCTCCAGCCGCAGCTCGTCGGTGGCATCGGTGCCGTTCACCATGACCCGCATGGCTTCACCCTGCTCGACAAACTGAACGTGGGTATCGAAGGTGCAGCGGACCAGCGCCGAGGCATCGGAGGTGTCGATGTCGGCCCAGCTCGCGGCCACGCCCACCGCCCGGTACAGCGCGCCCGAATCCAGGTAATGCCAGCCCATCCGGCGCGCGATGATGCGGCTGATGGTACCCTTGCCAGCCCCTGAAGGGCCGTCGATGGTCAGGACGGGAGCGAGTGGATTCATGGGGTTCCCAGAGCGTGTGAAGGGGTCATTCTAGCCCCTGTCAGACGCCCCCAACGGGATCTTTTGTGCAACCACTTGAAACCACGAGGAAAAGCCCGGTAGAATGGCGGGCTTGAACGAGCGTCAACTGCCGATTGTCTTTCGCATATCGCGGCCACGCTCCACCCGAACAACTACTGTTTACGCCGAGGTATGCCATGAAAGTCCTGTCCTCCCTGAAGTCGGCGAAGGCCCGTCACCGTGACTGCAAGGTCGTGCGTCGTCGTGGCAAGATCTTCGTCATCTGCAAGTCGAACCCGCGTTTCAAGGCGCGTCAGCGCTAAGCCCAACAGCCTTCGCGGCTGCGGCTGGCCCTACGCGGGGCCGACCCGATGCAAAAAGCCGCCTTCGGGCGGTTTTTTGTTTATGCGGCTTTTTCCTGCCGTTTTTGCTGTAATCGGCTTTCTTGACCACTGGGGAGTAGATCGAGATGAAGCGTTACCTGTCCGCCCTGGCCGTGATGGCCACCCTGGCCGCCGCCACACCGGCGATGGCCGATACCCTGCTTGTCGACCGTGCCCGCGAGAAGCCGGCCGGTGCCCTGCCCTTGCGCGGCCAGAGCATGCAGCAGGTGCAGGCGCAGTTCGGCGCGCCGAGCGAACAGCTGCAGCCGCGTGGCGGGCAGAAGCGGCAATGGCCGACCATCAACCGCTGGGTGTACCCGCAGTTCACCGTCTACTTCGAGAAGCAGAAGGTGATCGACGTGGTGGCCAACCAGGCGGACCCGAACGAAATCGGCCCGAAACCGCCGATCCGTTGATCCCTTTACCCGCCGTGGGCGGGCCTGTGTAGCGAGACCATGAACCAGACCCTTCGTTTTCCTGCCGAGTGGGAAGCCCAGAGCGGCGTCCTGATTGCCTGGCCCACCGCCGACACCGACTGGGCCGACCGCCTGGGCCAGGTGGAAGAGACCTACATCGCCCTGGTCGCGGCCATCACCCGCTTCCAGCCGGTGCTGATCTGCGTGGCCGACGACGATGTGGAGACCTACGCCGAGATGCGGCTGCGCTCCAACCGCATCGACATGGACAAGGTCCACTTCACCACGGCGGCCTACGACGATACCTGGCTGCGCGACTCCGGCCCGATCACCCTGCGCCGCGCCGATGGCGGGTTCCAGCTGCTGGATTTCCGCTTCACCGGCTGGGGCGGCAAGTTCGACGCCACCCTGGATGACCAGCTGGTGGGCGTGCTCGACCAGGCCGGCGTGTTCAACAACGCCCCGGTGCGCAGCATTCCGTTCGCGCTGGAAGGCGGCGGCATCGAGACCGACGGTGAAGGCACCCTGCTGACCACCTGGAAGTGCCTGCACGAGCGCCACCCGGACCGCGACCGCGCCAGCCTGAGCGCCGACCTGGCCGACTGGCTGCAGCAGGACCGCGTGCTGTGGCTGGACCACGGCTACCTGGAAGGCGACGACACCGACGCACACATCGACACCCTCGCCCGCTTCGCCTCGGCTGACAGCATCGTCTACCAGGCCTGCGACGACGAGAGCGACTCGCACTACGCCGAACTGCAGGCGATGGGCGATGAGCTGGCGGCGCTGCGCACCAAGGACGGCCAGCCGTACCGCCTGTTCCCGCTGCCGTGGGCACAGCCGGTGATCGACGAAGGCCGTCGCCTGGCCGCGTCGTACGCGAACTACCTGATCGTCAATGGCGCGGTGCTGATGCCGGCCTATGGCGATCCGGCCGACGACCTGGCCCGCGATGTGCTGGCGCAGGCGCACCCGGGCCGCGAGATCGTGCAGGTGCCCTGCCGCTCGCTGATCTGGCAGAACGGCAGCCTGCACTGCATCACCATGCAGCTGCCGGAAGGCCTGCTGAAGGCATGACGGATGACGCCGGGCCCCGCCCGGCGCCGCTTTTGTAGAGTCGAGCCATGCTCGACTGGCCTTTTGTAGAGCCGAGCCCACGCTCGGCTGGCGCGCTCGCGCAACCGGAGCAGAACGCAGCCGAGCATGGGCTCGGCTCTACAACACCGGCCCATTCAGCGCGCGACACGCGGTCGCTGCCCATCCGCGCTAACATGCAGGTTTTCCCCCGCAGGAACGCCCCGCATGAACTCGCGCAGCCCCCTTACCGTCGCCCTGATCCAGGAGCGCAACCACGGTGATGCCGCCGCCAACCTGGCGGTGATCGAAGCACGCGTGGCCGAGGCGGCTGCGCAGGGTGCCAAGCTGGTGCTGCTGCAGGAACTGCATAACGGTCCGTACTTCTGCCAGCACGAATCGGTGGACGAATTCGATCTGGCCGAACCGATTCCGGGCCCGAGCACCGAGCGCCTGGGCGCGCTGGCGAAGCAGCATGGCGTGGTACTGGTCGGCTCGCTGTTCGAGCGCCGTGCTGCCGGCCTGTACCACAACACCGCGGTGGTGTTCGAGAAGGACGGTACGCTGCTGGGCAAGTACCGCAAGATGCATATCCCGGACGACCCGGGCTTCTACGAGAAGTTCTACTTCACCCCGGGCGACATCGGCTTCACGCCGATCGATACCTCGGTGGGTCGCCTTGGCGTGCTGGTGTGCTGGGACCAGTGGTACCCGGAAGCGGCGCGCCTGATGGCGTTGGCCGGTGCCGAACTGCTGCTGTACCCGACCGCGATCGGCTGGGACCCGGACGATGTGCAGGACGAGAAGACCCGCCAGCGCGACGCGTGGGTGCTGAGCCACCGCGGCCACGCCGTGGCCAACGGCCTGCCGGTGCTGAGCTGCAACCGCGTCGGCCACGAGGCCTCACCGCTGGGCGCGTCGGGCATCCAGTTCTGGGGCAACAGCCACGTGCTGGGCCCGCAGGGTGAGTTCCTGGCCGAAGCCGGCACCGATGCCACGGTTCTGCTGTGCGATGTCGACCTGCAGCGCAGCGAGCATGTGCGCCGCATCTGGCCGTTCCTGCGCGACCGCCGCATCGACGCGTACGGTGACCTGCTCAAGCGCTACATCGACTGAGCCGGAGCCCGCGCATGGCCGTCCTCATCCGTGATGCCGGCCCGGCCGACATCGACGCGATCACCGCGATCTACGCGGTGGAAGTGACCGACTTCGTCAACACCTACGAGTACGACATCCCGGACGCGACCGAGATGCTGCGCCGCATGCGCGACATCATCGACCGCGGCTTCCCCTACCTGGTCGCCGAAATCGACGGCCAGGTGGCCGGCTATGCCTACGCCAATACTTACCGCACCCGCGTTGCCTACCAGTGGACCGTGGAAAACTCGGTCTACGTCGATGCCGCGTTCCAGGGCAAGGGCGTTGGCACCGGCCTGCTGCAGGCGTTGATCGACGCCTGCGTGGCGCGTGGCTACCGGCAGATGGTGGCGGTGATCGGCGAACCGACCAATACCGCTTCAATCAAGCTGCACGAACGCTTCGGCTTCGAGCTGGTGGGCGTGTTCCGTGGCCTCGGCCGCAAGCATGGCCGCTGGCTGGATACCGTGCAGATGCAGCGCGCGCTCGGCGACGGCGCCGACACCGCACCTTCCAATGAATGAACCCATGACCGAAACCCTTCCCGAGACCGGCGACGACCTGTTCGCCGGCCAGCCGGTGCGCGTCGTTGAACGCGACGGCGTGCGCTACACCCTGCTGGGCACTGCCCACGTCTCCCGCGCCAGCGTCGAGGCGGTGGAGAAAGCCATCGACAGCGGCCGCTTCGATGCCGTTGCCGTTGAACTGGACCCGCAGCGCCTGCAGGCGCTGAGCGACCCCGACACGCTGGCCAAGCTCGACCTGGTCGAGGTGATCCGCAAGGGCCGCGTCGCCCTGTTCGCCGCCAACCTGGCCCTGTCCGCCTACCAGCGTCGCCTGGCCGAACAGCTCGACATCGAGCCGGGCGCCGAGCTGAAGCGCGCGGTGGAACTGGCGCGCGAACGCGACCTGCCGGTGCACCTGATCGACCGCGAGGTCGGCCTGACCTTCCGCCGCGCCTCGCAGCGGCTGGGCTTCTTCGGCAAGCTGAAGCTGGTTGCCGGTCTCGGCGCCGGCCTGTTCTCGTCCGAGGAAGTGGGCGAGAACGAGATCGAGAAGCTCAAGCAGGGCGACATGCTGGAATCGAGCTTCGGCGAGTTCGCCAGCGAGAGCCCGGCACTGTACGAGACCATCATCGGCGAGCGCGACCGCTACATGGCCACGCGCCTGCGCGAGGAACACAACCCGCAGCAGCGTGAAGTGCTGGCGGTTGTCGGTGCGGGTCACCTTGCGGGTCTGGCGCGCTATCTGGAAACCGACACCGAAGCACCGGCGCCGCTGCGCGCCGAGCTGGAAGCGGTGCCGAAGAAGCGCAACATTCCGTGGTTCACGCTGGGCATCCTGGCCATCGTGGCAACCGGCATCGGCGTGGGCTTCTACCGCGGCGGACTGGGCGTGGGCACCGAACTGCTGGCGACCTGGGCGATGTATACCGGCGGCCTCGCCGGCCTGGGCTGCCTGTTGGCCGGCGGCCATCCGCTGAGCATCCTGACTGCGATCGCAGTGGCCCCGTTCAAGCCGTTCCGCCTGAGCATCCCGACCGGCGCATTCTCGGCGCTGGTGGAAGCGCGCCTGCGCAAGCCGGCTTACGAAGACTTCCTGAAGCTGCGCGACGACGCGCAGAGCCTGAAGGGCTGGTATCGCAACCGCGTCACCCGCGTGGTGCTCACCTTCATGCTGACCAACATCGGCAGCATGCTCGGCCTGTGGCTGACCACGTTCAAGGTGTGGGGCAAGGTGGCGGGTTGATTGTTCCGTGTAGCGTCGAGCCAAGCTCGACTGCGCTCTGGTAGGTGCCAACCTTGGTTGGCACGCCATGCCCGGCAAAAAAAGGGGGAGGCCGCCCCACTACGACCGGCCTCCCCCACACCACAACACGTTGACGTGTATTAGAGCCGGGCAGCGCCCGGCTCTACCCTCTCCAGGCCGCGTGCGCGGCGGACCAGCCGCGTCACGGCACTGCGAAGGTCATCCAACACCGCATAGATGGTCGGCAGGAACAGCAGGCTGACCACGGTCGAGAACGCCAGGCCGCCGGCAATCGCGCGCGCCATCGGCGCGTACTCGGGGCCATTGCCGAACATCTGCGTGTTGGTCAGCGAGATCGGCACCATCGCCAGGATCGCCGTGCCCATGGTCATCATGATCGGGCGCAATCGCTCGCGTGAGCCCTCCACCAGCGCCTGCGTGCGTCCCATGCCGCCGCGCCGCAGGTTGTTGATGTGCTCGATCATCACGATGCCGTTGTTCACCACCACGCCCATCAGCACCAGGATGCCGATGAAGGACATGATCCCGAACGAGGTGCCGGTGATCCAGAACAGCCAGAACACGCCGAAGATCGAGAACAGCACGCCACTCATGATCGCCGCCGGGAACAGCAGCGACTCGAACACCGCCGCCATCACCACGTAGATCATCACCAGCGCGATCAGCAGGTTGAACACCATCTGCTGCATCGCCTCGTCGTCGTTGCCGTAGTCGCCGCCATCGAAGGTGAAGCCATAACCGGCCGGGAAGTTCATCGGCTTGAGCACGGACTCCATCGCCTTGCGGCCATCGGGCGCGGTGACCTTCTCGGCCAGGTTGGCCTTGATGGTCAGCGTGGTCTGGCGGTTGGTGCGTCCGATCTGGGTGGCTGACGAACCGACGTCGACGGTGACCAGGCTCAGCAGTGGCACGCTGCGGCCGTCGCCGGTGCGCACGCTGAAGCCGGCCAGGTCTTCCGGGCTGCTCTGCTCGGCACCGGCAAAGCGCACCCACACCGGCACTTCGTTGTCTCCACGGCGGAACTCGCGCATCGGTGCACCGCGCAAGGCCAGGCCGACGAAGCTGGCCACCTGCTCGGCATTGAAGCCGAATGCGGCGGCACGCTCACGGTCGACGCGCACCTTCAGCTCGCCGCCCTTCTCGCCATTGTCGATGCGCACATCGCGCAGCTCGGCACGCTGGGCCAGCAGTGGCACCACTTCCTGGCCGATTTCCTGCAGCATCGAACTGGAGTCGCCCACCAGCTGCACCTGCACGCCCTGGTTGCCGCCACCACCGCCGCCATCACCCCCCTGGTTCCCGACGAAGTAGTCGGTGCGGGCCGACTTCGGAAGACCCTTGCGCAGCTCTTCCTGCAGCGACTTGATGTCCTTGGCGTACTTCTCGTCCAGGGTGACCACGGTCGAGCTGCCTTCCTGTTCGCTGTACCAGGAATACACCTGCTTGACGTGCAGGCGCTCGCGGTTCTCGTCGATCCAGTTCTCCACCCGTGCCACTTCCTCGGACATCTGGCGGTAGGTGTAGGCGCCCTTCCACATGTAGCCGATGAAGATGTCCTTGCCGCCGTCACCGCCGAACATGTCGATCTTGGTCAGCTTCATCGGCACCAGGCTGACCAGCACGACCAGCAGAATGCCGAGCAGGCTCCAGCCACGATGGTGCAGCGACCAGTCCAGCAGTTGCGCGTAGCGGCGCTGCAGGCGCGCGATCATGCCGGTCTGCGAGTGCACCAGCTTGGGCGTGGCCATGCGCGCGGACAGCATCGGGATCAGGCTGACCGCGACCAGCCATGAGGCCAGCAGCGAGACCGAGATGGTGATCGCGATCTGCGCCATGAAGATGCTGATGTTGTTGGTCTCGCCAAACAGGTTCGGCACGAACACGATGCAGTGGCACAGCGTGCCGGCGCTGAGCGCGATGGCCACGTTGCGGGTGCCGATGATCGAGGCCAGCCGCGGCTGCCCCGGCAGGCGCTCGCGCTCCTGGTAGATGCTCTCCACCACCACCACGGCGTTGTCGACCAGCATGCCCACCGCCAGCAGCAGGCCCATCATGGTCAGGATGTTCAGCGTCACCCCCACGAAGTACATGAAGCCCAGGGTGATGGTGAAGCAGATCGGAATGGCCAGGGTCACCATCAACGTGGATGGCCAATGGCGCAGGAAGAAGAACAGCACCGTCACCGACAGGATCAGGCCGACGGCACCGGCCTCGGCCAGTTCCAGCAGCGAGGACGTCACCGCCTTGCCCTGGTTGTCGATCACCTTGATCTGCACGTCGCGCATCGACGCCTCCGCACGGATCGACTCGACCTCGGCCAGCGCCGCGCGCGAGACTTCCACCAGGTTGGCGCTGCGCTCCTTGAAAATATCCAGGCCGACGGCCGGGTTGCCATCGAGGCGGCGCCCATAGTTCATTCGCGCCGGCTTCAGGCGCACGTCAGCGATATCCCCAAGGCGCAGGCCCTTGGCGTTGATCACCAGGTCGCGCATTTCCTGCAGGTCGGTGATCTCGCCCACCGGCTGCACGCGCACGCGCTGGCCGTTGTCGTCAATCTGCCCGGCCGAGATCGAGAAGTTCAGCGTGCGCAAACGCTCGCTCAGCTCGTTGATGCTCAGCCCGTGCGCGTTGAGCCGGTTCGGATCGATGGCGATCTCCACCTCGTTCGGCGGCGCACCGGTGATGTCGACGCGCGCCACGCCGGGGATGCGCTCGATGCGCCGCTTGAATTCGCGGTCGAGCATGTCATAGGCGGTGGTCAGGTCGGTGGTGCTGGCCAGTCGCACCTTCAGCACCGGCTGGTCACTGCTGGACCACTTGAACACGTTGTAGCGCTGCAGGTCGTCCGGCAGGTCGCTGCGGATCGCGTCGATGCGCTCGCGTGCATCGGAGGCAGCGATGGCGATGTCGCGGTCCCAGTCGCTGAACTCGATGAAGATCAGGGCGGCCTCGGAGGTGGCCGACGAGCGCATGCGCTTGATGCCGGTCATCGTCGCCAGCGATTCCTCCACCGGGCGGATGATGGTTCGCTCCACTTCCTCCGGAGTTGAACCGGTATACGGGATCTGCACGAACAGGAACGGCGCGGAGATGTCCGGCAGCGCCTCCAGCGGCAGCCGGAACGAAGCGATCAGGCCGATCACCACCAGTGACACGAAACACATGATGGTGGTGACCGGGCGGCGGATGGAGAACTCGGCAACACTCATGCCGGTTCCTCCGCACCCGCCGCGCTGCCCGCCGCACCCGGTTCGATCTCGCCGGCATGCTTGCGGCCGCGTTCGCGGTAATAGGCATCACCGCGACGATCCATCAGGTCGTACACCACCGGGATCACCAGCAGGGTGAGCAGGGTCGATACCAGCAGGCCGCCGATCACGGTGATCGCCATCGGCGCGCGCACTTCGGCACCCTCGCCCATCGCCACCGCCAGCGGCAGGAAGCCGAAAAGCGTGCACAGGGTGGTCATGATGATCGGCCGCAGGCGCGAGCGTGCCCCTTCCACCAGGGCCTCGTGCTTGGCCACGCCGGCCTCGCGCAGCTGGTTGACCTTGTCGATCAGGATGATCGCGTTCTTGGTGACCAGGCCGACCAGCAGGATCAGGCCGATGAACACCACCACCGAAATAGGCTTGCCCGTCAGCATCAGCGCCAGGATCGCACCGACCAGCGCCAGCGGGATGGTGAACAGGATCACGAACGGATGCAGCAGCGACTCGAACTGCGAGGCCATCACAAGGTAAACCAGGAAGATCGCCAGGCCGAAGGCGAAGATCAGCGACTTCGCCGCCTGCGCCAGTTCCTCACCCTGACCACCGATGTGCAGGCCGACACCCGCACCCAGCGGCTGCTCGGCCACCATCTGCTGCACTTCGCGCATGGCCGCGCCCAGATCGATATCGCGCAGGTTGGCCGACACGACGGCGACGCGGGTCTGGTCGGCGCGATGGATCTCGCTGGGGCCGGTGGTGGCCACCACATCGGCCACCGCGTCCAGCGTCACCGGACGGGTGCTGCCCGGATTGACGATCAGCCGACGGATGCTTTCCACGCTGGCACGATCACCTTCCTGCGCACGCACCAGCACGTCGATCTTGCGGTCACGGAAGCTGTAACGGGTGGCCACGTCGCCACGCACCTTCTTCACCACCACATCGGCGATCTGGCGCGTGGTCAGGCCCAGCGCGCCGGCACGCTCCTGGTCGAAGCGGATCTGGATTTCCGGGAAGCCCTCTTCCACCGTCGACTTCACGTCGGCGTAGTGCGCATTGCCGCGCAGCAGCGCCGCCAGGCGCTGGCCAGCTACTTCGAGCGTCGCCATGTCCTGCCCGCGCAGCTCGATTTCCAGCGGCGTGGAGAAGCTGAACAACGCCGGCCGTGCGAAGTCGACCTGTGCACCCGGATGCTGGCCCATGGTGTCACGCAGGCGCTCGGTGATCTCCGCTTCGGTACGTGCATTGCCGCCGCCTTCCATCACCACGGTCAGCTTGCCGATGTTCTCGCCGCTCTCGGTCGGGCTGGCATCCAGGCGGGTGCCGCTGCCACTGACGCCGTACAGCGATGCCACGCCCTCCCCCTTGCCGTGCGCCAGCTGCAGCTCGCGCACCAGCGCATCGGTCTGCTTCAGCGGCGTGCCGGCCGGCAGCTTCACCGTCATCTCGAAGCGGTCCTGGGCCAACTGCGGGATCAGGTCGGCACCGAGCATCGGCACCAGTGCCATGGTCGCCACGAAGATGATCGTGGCCACCCCCAGCACCTTGCCCGGATGGGCCAGCGCGCTCGGCAGCAGCCGCAGGTAGCCGCGCTCGGCACCGGCATAGGGCTTCATCGCCAGATCGCTGGCCTTGCGCATCACCGGGCCGACCACCGCGACCACGCCACGCCACAGGCGCACGATCAGCCAGGCCAGCGCGTAGAAGCCCCAGCGCGCGGTCGCCACGGCGCCACGGCGGCCCAGCGCAACCGGCTTCTGCCAGCGGCTCTGCGGTTGCCACGGTTCGTTCGGTGCCTCTTCCGGGAACGCCAGTGGCGGCCGTCCCTTCAGCGAGCTCAGCATCGGAATCAGGGTCATCGACACCAGCAGCGAGATCGCGATCGCGATCGCCACGGTCAGTGCCTGATCACGGAACAGCTGGCCGGCGATGCCGTCGACGAACACCAGCGGCAGGAACACCGCGATGGTGGTCAGGGTCGAGGCGACCACCGCCATGCTCACTTCGCGGGTACCGACGATCGCCGCCTGCAGGATGCCCAGGCCCCGCTCACGCGCCTTGGCAATGCTCTCCAGCACCACGATCGAGTCGTCCACCACCAGGCCGGTGGCCAATGCCAGGCCGCCCAGCGACATCACGTTCAAGCTCAAGCCGAGCTGGCCCATGAAGAAGAACGTGGCGATGATCGAGACCGGCAGCGACAGGCTGATCACGAACGTGCTCCAGCCATCGCGCAGGAACAGGAAGATGATCAGGATCGCCAGCAGGCCACCGATCACCGCATCCTTCTTGACGTCGGCGATGGCGTGCTCGATGAAGCGCGACTGGTCCTCGATGGTGGTCATCTCGACATCGGACGGGAACGTGCCCTTGATCTGCTCCAGGCGCTTGCGCAGCGCTTCGGCGGTAGACACGGTGTTGGCGTCGCCTTCCTTGTAGATGGCCAGTTCAACCGATTCCTTGCCGCCCAGCCGGATCACCGCTTCGCGCTCCTTGTAGCCCTGACGAACGGTGGCCACGTCCTTCAGGCGTACCGGCACGCCATTGGCGACCACGCTGGAGCCAGCACCGGACGATGCGCTCTGCGCCGCCGAGGCCGCTGCGATGGCCGCGGCCGAACCGGTCGACGCGGCGATGTTGAACATCTGCTGCAATGCCGAGTCGGCTGCACTTCCGTTCGAGCCCTGGGTGGTGACCAGCAGGTTGCGGATCTCCTCCAGGTCGGCGAACTGGTTGACGGTGCGCACCAGGAAGCGCTGCGAACCCTCCTCCAGGCGACCGCCGGAGATGTTGATGTTCTCGTCCTTCAGGCGCTTGATGACGGTGTCGATCGGCAGATTCAGCTGTGCCAGCTTCTGCTGGTCGATGTCGACCTGGATCTCATCTTCCAGACCGCCACCGACCTTGACCGCTGCCACGCCGGTGACCGGCTCCAGCTTCTTCTTCAGGTCTTCGTCGGCATAGCGGCGCAGTCCGGTCAGCTCGCGGACCGCATCGGCATCGCTGGCCGGTGCGGTCTTGCTGGACAGCACCAGGCGCATGATCGGCTCGGTGGACGGATTGAAGCGCAGCAGCACCGGGGCCTTGGCCTCCAGCGGCAGGTTCAGCGCTTCCATCTTGTCGCGCACCTCCAGGCTGGCCTGATCCATGTTGGTGCCCCAGGCAAACTCCAGCACCACATCGCTCTGGCCGGTACGCGAGACCGACTTCAGCTTGCGCAGGTTCTTGACCACGCCCACCGCTTCTTCGACCGGCTGGGTGATCAGGGTTTCGATTTCAGTCGGCGCCGCGCCGGTGTACTCGGTTCGCACGGTCAGCGTCGGGTAACTCAGGTCCGGCAGCAGGTTGACCTTGAGGTTGCCCAGCGCGATCAGGCCGAACAGCAGCAGCGTGACCGTGCACATGGCGATGGTCACGCGGCGGCGGGTGGCGAATTCCACCAGGCCGCCGCGCATGCCGGCGGCGGCGCCGTCGCTCGCCGGCGAGGCACCGTGGTCGTGGCCCGGGCCGGTCATTGCTTGCTCCCGGCCTTGTCTGCCGGCTTTGCGGCCGCTGCGACCGTCTTTGCCTTTGCCTTCGGATCGGCGATCACCTGCACCGCGGTACCGTCGCGCAGGGCGACCTTGCCGGCGGTGACCACCTGATCACCGGCCGCCAGGCCATCACGGATCTCCACCCACGGGCCCTCGGCGTAACCCAGCTTGACCGGAACGCGTGCGACCTTGCCTTCGCGCACCCGGAACACCGCCGGCTCACCGTCGTCGAGCAGCGCCAGGCGCGGCACCACCAGCGCATCGGCACGCTGGTCGTAATCAATGCGGATGCGCCCGAACATGCCGGGCTGCAGTGCGTGCGCGGCGCCATCGAAGGCGCTGACCACGCGAAACGTGCCGCTACCTGAGTCAACCACCGGCGCAATGCGATCGACGGTGCCGGTGAAGCTTTGGCCCTGCAACGCATCGGCGGCCAGCGTCACCGGCTGGCCGGCGCGCAGGGTGGCCAGCTCACGCTCGGGCACGTTGAGGGTGGCTTCCAGCCGCGAGTTGTCGACGATGCGGAAGATCGGTGTATTGATCTGCACGAAGTTGCCGGTCTTGATCGAGCGCGAGGCGATCACGCCGGAGATCGGTGCCACGACGGTGGTGTAGGACAGCTCCAGCGTAGCCAGGCGGTACTGCGCACGGGCGTTTTCCAGATCAAAACGCAGCTGGTCAACATCGGCGGCGCTGACCATCTGCTGGCCAACCAGTTTCTGTGCACGCTGGTAGTTGTTTTCCAGCTTGCGCATCTGCGCTTCGCTCTGGGCTACGGCCAAGCGTGCGCGGTCCGGGTCCAGGCGCACCAGCGGTTGGCCGGCGGTGACCCGCTGGCCTTCCTCGACCAGCACCGCCAGCGCCACGCCGGAGGTCTTGGCCACCACCTGCGATTCGGCGCGCGGTTCCAGCGCAGCGGTGCCGGTGTAGCTGGCGGCAACCGCACGATGGCTGGCCACGGCCACTTCGACGGGGACCGCGTCAACCTTCTTCTCCTCCTTGGTCTCGGCAGCCTTGGCTTCGGAATTGGGCCCTGCGGCGCAACCGCCCAGCAGCAGGGAGGTGGAGATCAGCAGTGCGGCAGCGCAGATTCCGCTGCGACGGCCGGACAGGAAGGTTGGGTGTGACATCGTCAGGTCCCTGGAGGATACGTGGACAGGTGTGGTAGCAAAGTAATTCACCACTTCACGGCAACACCATATCCCAAAGGTCATGGTGTCTTCACGCCGCTGGTCGGGCCACCCCCCATTTCAGCTAGATGAAACCTGAGGCTATACTCGGGGCGTTCCGTACCCCACGCCGGAACGACCAGACCCGAATCCCCGGAAACGACACCATGCGCCCGCAGCCGCTCGCCGCTTGTCTCGCTCTGGCCGTCCTCCTGCCCCTTGGGGCCGCCGCACAGCCCGCTCCTGCTCCTGCCACACCTGCCCCGGCCCCGGCTCCCGCCGCCGCCCCGGCGCCTGCCGCCCCCACCGGCAACTTCGACAATGGCCGTGTCCTTGCCTATACCTGCCAGGGGTGCCATGGCATCACCGGTTACAAGAACGCCTACCCCAGTTACCGGGTGCCGAAGATCGGCGGCCAGACCCAGCAGTACCTGGCCCAGGCCCTGACTGAGTACCGCCAGGGCAAGCGCAGGCATCCGACGATGCAGGCGCAGTCGATGAGTTTCAGCGAACAGGAGATCGCCGATCTCGCTGTTTACCTGTCCACCGTCAAGTAAGGCCCGCCCATGTCGAAAGCCGCGCATCCGATGCGTCACGCCATCGCCCTGTCCGTTGCCCTGCTGCTGGCGGCGTGTTCGCAGTCGCAGGTGGAAAACAGCGAGAAATCCGCCGCCGACCCGGGCCATGCCAGCGGCGAACACGGTTCATCGTCCTCCGCCGGCCTGCCGGCAGGTCGCGAGGCAGCAGGCGAAGCCCGCGCCAAGGTGAAGGGCAAAGCCACCAACCAGAGTTGCATCGACTGCCACGGGGCCGACGGCAATGCGCCGATCGATCCGACCTATCCGAAACTGGGTGGGCAGTACGGCGACTACCTGGCGCATGCGCTGCAGGCCTACCGCGCCGGTGACCGCCAGCATGCGCTGATGACGCCGCAGGCGAAGGACCTGAGTGATCAGGACATTGCCGATCTGGCGGCGTATTTCGGCAGCCGGCCGACCCAGCTGCGGGATCTGCACGGGGTCAAATGACCGCCGACCCCCGGTGGGTGCGGACCTTGGTCCGCACGGACCGCAGATTGGTGGGTGCGGACCGTTGGTCCGCACAGATTCGGATATCCACGCACGGCGTGGATCTACTGAGCCGAGCGTGGGCTCGGCTCTACATCAATCGGCGCAACCGTTGGCGCCGACCGATACTCAGCCTTCCAGCTCTTCCCAGCGCGCGTACGCGGCATCCAGCTCGGCCTGCACCTTGGCCAGCTGCTGCGTGTGCGCGGTCACTTCGGCACTGCTGCGGGTGTAGAACGACGGGTCGTTCATCGCCGAGGTCAGGCCTTCGACATCGCCTTCCAGCTTCTCGATGGTCTTCGGCAACTGCTCCAGTTCGCGCGCTTCCTTGTAGGCCAGCTTGCGCTTGGGCGCAGCCGGAGCAGCGGCCGTGGCGGCCGGTGCAGCTGCCGCCGGCTTGGCTGCCGGAGCCGCAGCAGGCGTCGCCACACTGGCCGCATAACGCTTCCAGTCGCTGTAGCCGCCAACGTACTCACCGATCACGCCGTCGCCTTCCATCACCAGCGTGGAGGTCACCACGTTGTCGATGAAGTCACGGTCGTGGCTGACCAGCAGCAGGGTGCCGGTGTAGTCGCCCAGCAGCTCTTCCAGCAGCTCCAGGGTTTCCACGTCGAGGTCGTTGGTCGGTTCGTCCATCACCAGCAGGTTGGACGGCTGCGCGAACAGCTTGGCCAGCAGCAGGCGGTTGCGCTCGCCACCGGACAGGCGGGTGATCGGCGCACGCGCACGTTCCGGGGTGAACATGAAGTCCTGCAGGTAAGCATGCACGTGCTTGCGCTTGCCGTTGAACTCGAGGAAGTCGCGGCCTTCGGCCACGTTCTCGATCGCGCTCCAGTCTTCGCGCAGCACCGCACGGTACTGGTCGAAATACGCGATCTGCAGGTTGGTGCCCGCATTGACCTCACCCTTGGCTGGCTGCAGTTCGCCCAGCAGCAGCTTCAGCAGCGTGGTCTTGCCGCTGCCGTTGGGGCCGATCAGGCCGATGCGATCGCCACGCAGGATGGTGGTGGTGAAATCGCGGACCATGGTGCGCTCGCCGAACGCGAACGAAATGTCCTTGACGTCGATCACCTTCTTGCCGGAGCTGACGCCCTGCGCGGCTTCCATCTTGACGTTGCCGCTGAGGTCGCGACGCTGCGAACGTTCGTTACGCATCGCCTTCAGGCGGCGCACACGGCCTTCATCGCGGGTGCGGCGGGCCTTGATGCCCTGGCGGATCCAGACTTCTTCCTGCGCCAGCAGCTTGTCGAAGCGTGCGTTTTCCTGCGCCTGTGCATTGAGGCGTTCCTCGCGGCGGCGCTCGTAGTTGGCCCAGTCGCCCGGCCAGCTGGTGACCTGGCCGCGATCGATCTCGACGATGCGGGTGGCCAGCGCACGCAGGAAGCGGCGGTCATGGGTGACGAACACCACGCTGCCGCTCCAGCCCTTCAGGAACGCTTCGAGCCAGTCGATGGCCTCGATGTCCAGGTGGTTGGTCGGTTCGTCCAGCAGCAGCACATCGGGGCTGGACACCAGCGCGCGGGCGAGCAGCACGCGGCGCTTCATGCCGCCGGACAGGCGGCCGAACTCGGCCTCCCCATCCAGGTCGAGCTTGGTCAGGGTTTCGCTGACGCGCTGGTCCAGGCCCCAGCCGTTGGCGGCGTCGATCTTGGCCTGCACGTTGCCGAGGGCTTCGCCATCGAAGACCTCGGCATGGCTGAGGTGGTGGAATTCGGCCAGCCACTGGCCCAGTTCGCCGAGGCCATCGGCGACGACGTCGAACACCGAACCGGCCGCGCCGTGTGGCACTTCCTGCTCCAGGCGGGTGACACGCACGCCCTGCTGCACGCGGACTTCGCCGTCATCGGGCTTGTGGTCGCCGGACAGCAGCTTGAGCAGGGTGGATTTGCCGGCGCCGTTGCGGCCGATCAGGGCGATGCGTTCGCCCGGCTCGATCGACAGTTCGGCCTTTTCCAGCAACAACGGGCCGCCGACGCTGAAGTCGACGTTCTGTAGGGTAATCAGAGGCATCCCCATAGTGTAAGGGCTGGGGAGGCCAGCCGGAATCGCTGCGGCAGCCCGCCTGCGATGCCGCAGCCTGCGCGATGCCGCTCGGTAGAGTCGACTGTTAGTCGACTGCTCTTCCACCAATGCCCGCGAAAAGCCCGCGCTGCGCGCGATAGTCGACTCCACGAGGTCGCGCCTACCCCACTTCCCCCAACAACACCTGCAACCCCGGCAGCCATTGCTTGCCCGGGTGGCGTACCAGCCACAGGGTGCGTTGCAGGGCGGGCAGCGGGGTCTCGAGCACGCGCAGGCGGCCCAGGGCCAAGGGCTCCTCCAGCGCGTGGCGCGAGAGGCAGGCCAGGCCGAGGCCGGCGATGGCGGCCTGCTTGATTGCTTCGGTATTGCCCAGCTGCAGGGTCTGGGCGAAACCGCGCAGGTGCGGCAGCAGCGCCTGTTCCACGGCTTCGCGGGTGCCGGAGCCCGGTTCGCGCAGCAGCCAGCGCGCGCGGCGCAGTTCTTCCAGCGCCCAGCGCGCGGGGGCGTCGGCGGCAGCCACGATCACCAGCGGATCCTGCTGCCAAGCGGTGACCTGCAGGCCACGCTCGTGGCACGGGCCTTCGATCAGGCCGGCGTCCACATCCAGGCGCTGCACGGCGGCGACCACGCCGGCACTGTTGTCGATGCGCAGGTCGACCTCGGCCTGTGGTGCCTGGCGCAGCAGTTCGGCGATGCGTGGCGGCAGCAGGTAATTGCCGATGGTGGTACTGGCGGCCAGCACCAGCCGCAGCGGCGCGCCCTGCGACGGGTCGCCGCCGGCGGCCAGCTGCCGCTCCAGATCGGCGGCGTTGACCAGCAGGGTGCGCGCCGGCTCCAGCAGTGCGCGGCCGTGCCCGTTGAGCGCCAAGCGGCGGCCGATGCGGTCGAACAGCGGGGTGCCGAAGTGCGCCTCCAGTTCGTGCAGCGCGGCGCTGCTGGCCGACTGCGAGAGCGCAATGGCCTGTCCGGCGGCGGTGGTGCTGCCGTGGTCGGCAATGGCGACGAATACCTGAAGCTGTCGCAACGTCAGTCGCATGCTTATTACCTTCTAGATAGGTAGGTTTCACCCATATTATTCGTTTTACAGGTCGGTCAGGCAGGCGCACGCTTGCCCCCATCCTTCCAGCCCTGCCCTTGCCATGAACGCCCCCGCTCTCTCCTCCTGGACCCTGCCTGCCCTGCGCCAACGCTGGCAACCGCGTCTGCCCGGCCTTCTGCTGGTGGGCCTGATCGCGGCGGCATCGCTGTACCTGGCCGAGCTTCCCTGGCTGCAGGCGCATGGCTTGAGCGCACTGACCGTGGCCATCGTCGCCGGCATCGTGGTCGGCAACACCCTTTACCCGCGGCTGGCACCGGGCAGCGCGGCCGGCGTCGGCTTCTCCAAGCACTGGCTGCTGCGCGCCGGCATCGTGCTGTACGGTCTGCGCCTGACCTTCCAGGACATCGGCCATGTCGGCGTCACTGGCGTGCTGATGGACGTGCTGGTGGTTGCCAGCACCTTCGGCCTGGCCTGCTGGCTGGGCGTGCGCGTGTTCAAGATGGAGCGCGAGGCGGCCATGCTGATCGGTGCCGGCAGCGCGATCTGCGGCGCGGCGGCGGTGATGGCCGCCGAGCCGGTGGTGCGCGGCCGCGCTGCGCAGGTCACCGTCGCGGTCTCTACGGTGGTGGTCTTCGGCACGCTGGCGATGTTCCTGTACCCGGCGCTGTATGCCTTGGTGCAGTCGCACGGCTGGCTGGCGATGGACGCGCGGCAGTACGGTCTTTTCACCGGTGCGACGGTGCATGAAGTGGCACAGGTGGTGGCGGCAGGCCGCGCGGTCAACGAAGCAGCGGCCGACACAGCGGTGATCACCAAGATGGTGCGGGTGATGCTGCTGGCGCCGTTCCTGATCGCGCTGTCGCTGTGGCTGGCCCGTGGCGGCAAGGCCAGCGCCGACGGCAGCAAGGCGCGCATCGTGGTGCCGTGGTTCGCGTTCGGTTTCGTGGGGGTGGCCGGTTTCAACTCGCTGCACCTGCTGCCGGCTGGCCTCCAGGCCGGGCTGGTGCAGCTGGATACCGTGCTGCTGGCGATGGCGATGGCCGCGCTGGGACTGACCACCCACGTCTCGGCGCTGCGCCAGGCGGGCCTGAAGCCGCTGCTGCTGGCACTGATCCTGTTCGCCTGGCTGTTGTTCGGTGGCCTGGCGATCCACCAGGGTGTGCTGGCAATGCTGGGCTGATCAAGAGCGTGCCGACCAGGGTCGGCACCCACATGGATGAAGACCCCAGAGCAGGGAGCGGCCGCGCGGACGGGTACAATGCGCCATGAATGACTTCTCGACCCTGCCGCTGAGCCCGGCCCTGCAGCCCGGCCTGGATGCCCTCGGCTACACCACCCTCACCCCCGTGCAGGCGCAGAGCCTGCCGGCCATCCTGGATGGCCGCGATGTGATCGCACAGGCGCCGACCGGCAGTGGCAAGACCGCCGCCTTCGGCCTGGGCCTGCTGCAGGCCATCGACCCCAGCCTGATCCGCGTGCAGGCGCTGGTGCTGTGCCCGACCCGCGAACTGGCCGACCAGGTCGGCAAGCAGATCCGCAAGCTGGCCACCGGCATCCCCAACCTGAAACTGTTGCTGCTGGTTGGCGGCGTGCCGCTGGGCCCGCAGTTGGCGTCGCTGGAGGGCCATGACCCGCACGTGGTGGTCGGCACGCCCGGCCGTGTGCAGGAGCTGGCACGCAAGCGCGCGCTGAATCTGGGTGCGGTGCGCACGCTGGTGCTGGACGAGGCCGACCGCATGCTCGACATGGGCTTCGAAGAGCCGATCCGCGAGATCGCCGGCCGCACCCACAAGGACCGCCAGAGCCTGCTGTTCTCGGCCACTTTCCCCGACAGCATCCGCGCCATGGCGCGCGATCTGCTGCGCGACGCGGTGGAAGTGACCGTGGAAGGCGCCGACCAGGCACCGGCGATCCGCCACCTGTTCTGCGAGGTGGAACCGGCGCATCGCCAGAAGGCGCTGGCCGGCCTGCTGCTGAAGTACACCCCGGAATCGGCGGTGGTGTTCTGCAACACCCGCAAGGACGTGGACGAAGTTGCCAACTCGCTGCAGCAGTTCGGCTTCTCCGCACTGGCTCTGCATGGCGACATGGAACAGCGCGACCGCGAGGAAGTGCTGTTGCTGCTGGCCAACCGCAGCTGCAACGTGCTGGTGGCCAGCGACGTGGCCGCACGCGGCCTGGACGTGGAAGAGCTGGCGGCGGTGATCAACTACGAGCTGCCGACCGACGTGGAGAGCTACCAGCACCGCGTGGGCCGCACCGGCCGGGCCGGTGCCAGCGGCCTGGCGATCAGCCTGGTGGCCGGTCGCGAGAAGACCCGTGCCGAAGCCATCGAAGCGCAGATGGGGCAGCCGCTGGACTGGCAGAAGACGCCGCTGGCAACCGCGCGCCCGGCCGAATTGCCGCAGGCCGCGATGCGCACCCTGCGGATCGACGGCGGCAAGACCGACAAGCTGCGCCCGGGCGACATCCTCGGTGCGCTGACCGGTGATGCCGGCCTGTCGAGCAAGTTCATCGGCAAGATCGCGATCTTCCCGACCCGCTCCTATGTGGCGATCGCGCGCGAGCAGGCCAACAAGGCCGTGGCCAAGCTGGAAGCCGGCAAGATCAAGGGCCGCCGTTTCCGAGTGCGGATGATGTGATTGAAGCAGCGTTGCCAACCCCGGTTGGCAACGATCTGACCTGGTAGCGGCCAACCTTGGTTGGCCCGTCCATGGCACCCGTCGCGAAAAGTGCTGCCAACCAAGGTTGGCAACTACCGGCTCCCGGCCATTCGCTCTGGTAGATGCCAACCTTGGTTGGCACCTGCCCTTCGATCAGAACACCAGTTCGGTGTGCAGCGGCAGATCCGATTCCCAGCGGGCGCGACCACCGAGGCCGTCCAGTTCGACCAGCACGCCGGCGCCGACCACTTCAACACCCAGGCGGCGCACCAGCGACAGCGCAGCGACCAGCGTGCCGCCAGTGGCCAGCACGTCGTCGATGATTGCCACGCGGGCACCGGCCGGCAGCGCATCGGCGTGCACTTCGATGCAGTCGCTGCGGTATTCCAGCGTGTATTCCTCGCGCAGCACCTGGCCCGGCAGCTTGCCCGGCTTGCGCACCGGCACGAAGCCGACGCCCAGTTCCAGCGCCATCGCGGCGCCAAGGATGAAGCCACGCGATTCGATACCGATCACCGCGTCCAGCTTCTGGTCGCGCCAGCGGTCGGCCATCGCGGTGATGGCACCGCGGAAGTCCTCGCTGTGGGCGAGCAGCGGCATGATGTCCTTGAAGAGGATGCCGGGCTTGGGGAAGTCGGCGATGTCGCGCAGGCGGGAGGCCCACTGCGGAGCGACGATGGCGTCGGTCATGTCACATTGGCTATCTGATGGCGGCATAGGGTACCTGTTCCGGGCGCCGCCTGCCTGTTGGGGGTATCGGCCGGGCTGCGCCCGGCACCTGCAGAGGCTTCAAGCCAAGGCAACAGCAAGAGCAACGGCAACAGCAGGATTCCTGTGGGATGGCGGGGTGGGTCCGGTGGCGGGAGACGCCGTAAACCCGTCCTTGGGGGCTTGGCCGCGGCATCCATGCCGCGGACACTCCCGCCACCGGACCCACCCCGCCTTCGACAGATTTCTGCGATCTGTCGCGAATCCACGCCATGTGTGGATGAATCTCAATCGAAATCGAATATTTCGAGAATTGAACGAAGAGCATCCACGCATGGCGTGGATCTACCGTGTCGACCAAGGTCGACACCTACCCACAGCAGCGGGAATCTGTCGGAGGTGGGGCGGTGTGGGGCTGCAGGACCGTTGGCGCCATGGATGGCGCCATCGAGCCCCCATGGACGGGTTTACGGCGTGTCCTGCAGCCCCACACCGCCCCGCCAGACCATCAACAATCCAGAGCCGCATTGGCTTTGGCTTTGGCTATGGCCTTTGCTTGCGCGGTGGCCTCTGCAGGTGCAGGGCGCAGCCCTGCCGAAACCCACCCTCAGGAACTGCAGGACAGCATCGAGCAGCCGGCGCGGTTGTCGGCCCACACCGGGCGCTTGCCGGCGAAGTGTTCCAGGCCGGCACGCTCGGTGTATGGATCGCGCAGTACGTCCTGCAACGCATGAATACCGCCGAGGTCGCCCTGTTCGGCGCGGTCGATCGCCTCCTGTGCCAGCCAGTTGCGCAACACGTACAGCGGGTTGGCCGCTGCCATCTTCGCCAGGCGTTCGCTGGCCGACAGCGGATCGCTGCGCAGGCGCGCCGCGTAGTCCTGCAGCCACTGCTGCAACGGTGCCTGCACCGCCTGCTGGCGCGCCTCGTCGTAGTACACCGCGTCCAGCACGCCCGCATCGGGCGCCACCGGATCGATCCGCATCAGCGCGCGCCAGGCCAGGGTCATGTCCATCCCGCCGTCCTGCATCAGCTGCTGCCAGCGCAGGTAGAGCTGCAGGTCGTCATCGTCGGCCGCGGCCAGGCCGAGCTTGTCTGCGGCGTCGCGGCGCGTGCAGGCCACGAAGGTGGACTGGTAAGCCGCCAGACCGGCCTGCAGCGGTGCGACATCGGCAAACAGCGGCGATAGTGCCTGCGCCAACCGGCTCAGGTTCCAGTACGCGACCTGCGGCTGGGTACCGAAGCGGTAGCGGCGGCCCTGCGCGTCGGTGGTGTTCGGTGTCCAGTCCGGATCGAAATCCTCGACCCAGCCGTAGGGACCGTAGTCGAGCGTGAGGCCGAGCACGGACAGGTTGTCGGTATTCATCACGCCATGCACGAAGCCGACGCGCATCCAGTGCGCGATCATCTCGGCGGTGCGCACCGCGATCTGCGCGAACCAGTCGCCGTACAGCGCCTCGCCCTGCCCTTGCAGTCCAGGGAAATCACGCGCGATGCAGGCATCGACCAGCTGCTGCAGCAGGGCGGTTTCCCCGCGCGACGCCGGCAGTTCGAAGGAACCAAAGCGCAGGAACGACGGCGACACCCGGCATACGATGGCGCCGGGCTCTGCACGCGGATGGCCGTCGTAGAACATGTCGCGCACCACGTCGTCGCCGGTACCCACCAGCGACAATGCGCGCGTGGTCGGCACGCCCAGGTGGTGCATGGCCTCGCTGCAGAGGAATTCACGGATGGATGAGCGCAGCACTGCGCGCCCATCGGCGCCGCGCGAATAAGGCGTGGGGCCGGCCCCCTTCAGCTGCAGCTCCCAATGCCGGCCATCCGGCGCGACCAGTTCACCCAGCGAGATCGCACGGCCATCGCCGAGCTGGCCGGCCCAATGGCCAAACTGATGGCCGCCGTAGTTGGCGGCCCATGGCTGCATGCCGGCGTACAGTGCATTGCCGCCAAACACCTGCGCGAAGCCTTCGCTCTCGACCTCAGCGGTATCGAAACCAAGCATCGCGGCGACGTCCGGTGCCCAGGCCAGCAGCGTGGGCGCCGTCACCGGGGTCGGCATCACCGGCGACCAGGCCGCGCCCAGCACTTCGCGCCGGCGCGGGCCGGATTCGGGGTCGCCCGGCAGGGTCTGCAGCAGGCGGTTGTCGAAACGGGGGCTGTCGGTATCCATGGTGCTGAAGATGGGGGCGACGGCCGCCCTCCTCAATTGCCGCTGAGCGCCTGCAGGTGGCCGCCGTGGGCCTCGGCACGCTGGTAGGCCGGGCGCTCGCCGATACGCTTGAGGAAGCCACGCAGTGCCGGCTTGTCGTCGAGGCCACCGCCGCGCGCGGCGGCAGCCTGGATCGGGAAGCTCATCTGGATGTCGGCCGCACTGAAGCGCTCGCCGGCGAACCATGGGCTTTCGGCAAGGCGGCGCTCCATCCAGTCGAGGTGCTGGCGCCGCTGTGGGCCGATGAAGCCACGTTCGGCCTTGTCGGCGATGCTGCGCGCGATCGGGCGCGCGAAGAACGGCATCGGCGCGTTGCGGATGCGGCCCATCACCAGGGTCAGCAGCAGCGGCGGCATCGCCGAGCCTTCGGCGTAGTGCAGCCAATAGCGGTAGGCGATGCGCTCGGCACCATCGGCCGGCATCGGCGACGGCGACAGCTGGCGCTGCGTGTCGTAGCGGTCCGCGAGGTAGTCGAGGATCGCGCCGGACTCGGCCAGTACCAGTTCGCCATCCTGCAGTACCGGCGACTTGCCCAGCGGATGCACGTTGCGCAGTTCCGGCGGCGCCAGCAGCGTCTTCGGATCACGCGGATAACGGCGCAGTTCGTAGTCCAGCCCCAGCTCCTCCAGCATCCACAGCACGCGCAGGGAACGGGAGTTTTCCAGGTGATGGACGATGCGCATGGGGATGATCCTTGGGGAGGAATTTCATCCTACCGCGCAGAGTGCATGCCGCTTGTAGAGTCGAGCTTGCTCGACTGATTTCCAGAGACAGTCGAGCAAGCTCGACTCTACAAAGCAGCGGGCAATAAAAAACGCCGGAAGCTTTCGCTTCCGGCGTTCTGGCTACCAAACGGTAGCAGACGGATTAGACCGCCTGCACCTGGTCAGCCTGCATACCCTTCTGACCCTGGACGGCGATGAAGGTAACCTTCTGGCCTTCCTGCAGGGTCTTGAAGCCGGTGCCCTGGATGGCACGGAAGTGCACAAACAGGTCCGGGCCGCTTTCCGGGGTGATGAAGCCGAAGCCCTTGGCGTCGTTGAACCACTTGACGGTGCCGGTCTGACGATCAGACATTTGACTAACTCCTGAAACACATGTTGAAAAAATCGCAGCCACCGGGTATCGGGGCCGAGACTGAGTTGCAGGCGTTGGTAAAGCGGATCGATGAGCGGATCGTGAGATCAACTGCACCAGGCCACGATTCACGGTGACCCTAGCAAACACAGTGGGACGAACGATACGCGTGTTTTCTGCAAAAAGCGATAGCCCGGACGTTCATGGGCTGGCCCCGCCCGCTAGACGTGACAAGGGCTGGCAGCCGATCGAGGCTAACCCCGAGTCCCCATTCAGGATTTTCCTACCCTACACTGGGTAAATGACTGAAGCTGAAACCCAAGCTGAACCCGCGCTCCCCCGCATCTGGGTGGACGCGGACGCCTGCCCCACCGTCATTCGCGACATCCTGTTCCGTGCCGCTGAACGCGTTGGCATCGAGCTGACCCTGGTCGCCAACCAGTGGATCCGGACCCCGCCCTCACGCTGGCTGCGCTCGATCCAGGTGCCCCAGGGCCTGGACGTGGCCGACAGCGCCATCGTCGAACGGGTCGCCGCCGGAGACCTGGTCGTCACCCAGGACATCCCACTGGCCGCGCTGGTGCTGGAGAAGAAGGCCGTGGCGCTGAACCCGCGCGGCCAGCTGTACACCCCGAACAACATGGCCGAGCGGCTGTCGATGCGCAATTTCATGGAAGAGCTGCGCGGCGCCGGAGTGCAGACCGGGGGCCCTCCGCCGCTGGGCCCGCGCGACCGGCAGCTGTTCGCCGCCGAGCTGGATCGCTGGCTGGCCCGACGCCCGGTTCGCTGAACGGCCCTATCCGCTCTGGCCGGGCAGGCACAGGCGCCGCTGGCTGCTGAACCGCCGTGGCTCCCCGCTCAATGGGTCATCGAAGGCCAGCCCCTGCGCCAGCAGCTGCAGGGGCGACTCGAACGTGTCATCCCGGCGCGGCCTCAGCTGCGGATACAGGTCATCGCCCTCGATGGGTGCGCCCAACATCGCCATATGCACGCGCAGCTGGTGCTTGCGGCCGGTTTCCGGCCGCAGCCGGTAGCGCCAGACCGGCCCTTCGGCCTGGATCAGCTCGATCCGACTGCGCGCATTGGGCTCGCCCGGCACTTCGGCCATGCGAAAGAACGGCTCCCCCGACACCAGGCGGCTGTCGCGCTGCAGCGGAAACTCCAGCCCGGGCAGCGCCGGTGCCAGCGCCTCATAGGTCTTCTCGATGCGCCGCTCGCGGAACAGCCGCTGATAGGCATCACGCGTGGCTGCCTGGGTCGAGAACAGCACCAGGCCGGCGGTCAGCCGGTCCAAGCGGTGCAACGGCGCCAGTTCGGTGTTTCCGGTACGTGCGACCAGGCGCGCCAGCAGGGTTTCGCGTACATAGCCACCGGCCGGCGTCACCGGCAGGAAGTGCGGCTTTTCGGCCACCAGCAGGTGCGCATCCAGATGCAGGATGGTCTCGGCGAAGGGAATCACAGGCTCGTCGGCCACTTCGCGGAAGTACTGGATGTCCAGCCCAACCTGCCAAGGCATGTCCGGCGCCAGTGCCCTGCCCCGCGCATCCTGCACACGGCCTCGGGCGAAACGGTCCTGCCATTGCGCGCGGTCGATGCGCGGGAAACGCGCGCACAGGCCATCGAGCAGGCTGGGCCAGTGGCCGGGCGGCAGCTGCAGGCGGCTGGGCAAGGTCATGGCGTCCACTCCGGCCACGGGAAAGAGCGCAAGAGTGCCACCGTTGACGCTGCGCAGACAGACCGGCAACGGACACCCCTGGAGCAAACCTCTATCATTGTCGTCTTTAGTCCACGGACCCCCCATGGCTCTCACCGCCACCATCCGCAAGGCCGAACTGCAGATCAGCGACATGGATCGCGGCTACTACGTGACCCACAACCTGACCCTGGCCCAGCACCCGTCCGAGACCGACGATCGCCTGATGGTGCGCCTGCTCGCCTTCGCCCTCAATGCCAGCGATCGCCTCGAATTCGGCCGCGGCCTGAGCACCGATGACGAGCCGGATCTGTGGGAACACGACTACACCGGCGACATCCTGCAGTGGATCGACCTGGGCCATCCGGACGAATCGCGCATCCGCAAAGCCAGCAACCGCAGCCGCCAGGTGCAGGTGATCAACTACGGCGGCAACGCCTCGGACATCTGGTGGAGCAAGCAGAGCAAGGGCCTGGCGCGCTTCGACAACCTTTCGGTGGTCGACCTCGACGGTGCCTTCGTCGAACTGTGGGGCCAGCAGATCCAGCGCGCCATGCGTTGGAGCGTGTTGATCCAGGACGGTGAAGTGCAGCTGCTCAACGACCAGATCCAGCTCGACGTGATCCCGAACTGGCGCAAGCGCGCCAAGGCATGAGCACGATCCGTTGCGATGTGGTGGTCATCGGCGCCGGCGCGGCCGGGCTGATGACCGCGATCACGGCTGGCCAGCGCGGCCGCCAGGTGCAGGTGATCGACCATGCCAACAAGGTCGGCAAGAAGATCCTGATGTCCGGCGGTGGCCGTTGCAACTTCACCAACACCGGCACCACCCCGGCCAACTTCCTGTCGGCCAACCCGCACTTCTGCAAGTCGGCGCTGGCGCGCTACACGCCCTGGCACTTCATCGAGCTGGTGCACAAACACGGCATCGCCTATCACGAAAAAGAGCTGGGCCAGCTGTTCTGCGATGTCTCGTCCAAGCAGATCGTGAAGATGCTGGTGGACGAATGCGAGGCGGCAGGTGTGCAGGTGCGTACCGACTGCAGCGTGCAGCGCATCGAGCACGGCAGCGACGGCTTCCGTGTCCACACCACACAAGGCCTGTTCCATTGCGCCTCGCTGGTGGTTGCCACCGGCGGCCTGTCCATTCCCAGCATGGGCGCCACCGGCTTTGGTTATGAAGTGGCCCGACAGTTCGGCCACCAGGTGCTGCCGACCCGCGCAGGCCTGGTGCCGCTGACGCTCAGTGGCAAGCACCAGGAACGGCTGGCCGATCTCAGCGGCGTCGCTCTCCCCATCGAGGCGCGCTGCAACGGAAAGAGCTTCCAGAACTTCATGCTGCTGACCCATCGCGGCGTGAGTGGCCCGGCGATCCTGCAGATCTCCTCGTTCTGGCAACCTGGCGACGCGCTGGAGCTGGACCTGCTGCCCGGCCAGGATGCCGGCGAGTGGCTGCGCCAGATGAAGCGCGAACGACCCGCCGCCGAGCTGCGCACGGTGCTGGGCGAGGTACTGCCGAAGCGGCTGGCACAGCGGCTGTGCGAACACTGGCTGCCCGACCGGCCCGTCCGGCAGCTGGACGAGCCGGTGCTGCGCCAGGCCGCGCAGCTGCTGGGCGCGTTCCCGCTGGTGGCCAGCGGCACCGAAGGCTACCGTACCGCTGAGGTCACCCTGGGCGGCGTGGACACCGCCGAGGTCTCGTCTTCGACGATGGAATCCAAGCGTGTGCCCGGCCTGCATTTCGTTGGCGAGGTGCTGGATGTGACCGGCTGGCTGGGCGGCTACAACTTCCAGTGGGCCTGGGCCAGCGGCCACGCGGCCGGTGGCGTGGTGTGAACCACATCGCCGTTCGATGCGTGCAAGGGGTGCGCGCATGGACGGTTCGGCGCGCATCGTGTATCTAGATTTGCAGATTGGGGAGCAGTGCATGCAGAACGCGAACGACATCACCATCCGCCTGCTGATCGTCGATGACAGCGGCGAAAATGCCGAGGCCATCGTCAGCACCCTGCGCAACAGCGGCATCGCGGTACGCCCGTGGCGTCCGCAGGATGCAGCCGAGCTGGCCCAGGTGCTGGCCGGCCAGGCCATCGACCTGGTGCTGGCTTCGCCCTCCCAGGGCATTCCGCTGCCACTGGTGGCCCAGCATATTGCTGCCAGCGGCAAGGACATTCCGTTGGTACTGCTGGCCGAGCGTATCGACGAAGACGAACTGGTGCAGGCCAGCAGCCACGGTATCCGTGCCCTCGCCCTGCGCCAGCGTTCCGAGCACCTGCTCGCTGTGGTCCGTGACCAGTGGGTGGACCTGCAGGCACGTCGTGGCCTGCGCCGCATCGAGGCACAGATGCGCGAGACCGAGCGCCGCTGCGATGCCCTGATCGCCTCCTCGCGCGACCCCATCGCCTACGTGCATGAAGGCATGCACATCCGCGCCAACGATGCCTATCTGGAAATGTTTGGTTACGAGCATTTCGACGACATCGAAGGCATCTCGCTGCTGGACATGGTCGCCGCCCAGCATGTGGAAGGCTTCAAGCAGCTACTGAAGGGCCTCAGCCGTGGCGAGGCGCCGCCGCCGCAGTACCAGCTTGATGCCCGTCACGAGGATGGCAGCGCGTTCCCGGCGACGATGGAATTCACCGCCGCCACCTACGAGGGCGAATCCTGCCTGCAGGTGGTGCTCCGCCGCCGCATGGAGTTCGATCCCGAGCTGGCGCGCGAGGTCGAGGACCTGCGCCAGCGCGACCAGGTCACCGGCCTGCTCAACCGCCCGACCTTCATGCTGCAGCTGGAAAGCGCGGTGGCGCAGGCCGGGCGCAGCGAGGGCCAGTTCGGCCTGCTGCTGATCGAGCCGGACCACTACGCGCGCCTGCTGCCGGACATCGGCCTGGCGTCGGCCGACACCCTGATCGGCGCCCTCGCCGGCCTGCTGGCCGAGGTAATTGGCGAGGACGCGCAGCTGGCCCGCTTCGGCGAACACAATTTTGCCGTGCTGCAGGCCGGGCCCTACGCGCAGACCGTGGCGCTGGCCGAGCGCATCCGCGAAGCCTACGCCGCACACGTCTTCAGCATCGGCGCGCGTTCGGCCACGGTAACGGTCAGCATCGGTGGCGTGCAGGTGGGCGAGAAGATCGCCAGCATTGGCCAGGTGCTGGCACGCGCCAGCGAATGCACGCAGGCCGCCGCTGAACTGGGCAACACCTGCCGCATCTTCGACCCGGCCGCCGCCGACCGCGTGGAGGAAGAGCGCGTGCTGCGCTGGGTCGCCCGTATCCGTGAAGCGCTGGCCGGTGATGGCTTCCAGCTGCACTACCAGCCGGTGCTGAACCTGCAGGGCGAGTCGCTGGAGCTGTATGAGGCCTACCTGCGCCTTGAGCACAACGGCGAGCTGCTGGGCCCGACTGCGTTCCTCGGCATCGCAGAGGAACACGGCCTGCTGGCCGACATCAACCGCTGGGTGGTGTCACAGGCCATCGCAGTGCTGGGCCAACGTGCACGCGAAGGCCATGCCACGCAGATGCTGGTGAAGGTGACGCCGGAATCGTTCGACGACCCGCAGATGATCGCCACCCTGCGACGCGAGCTGCAGGCACAAGGCGTGCCCGGCGAACGGCTGTGGCTGCATGCGCCGGAAGCGAAAGTGTTCACCCACCTGCGCAGTGCGCAGCAGTTCCTGGCCGAAGTGGCGCCCCTGGGCTGCCGCATCGGCCTGGAGCAGTTCGGTTCGGGGCTGGACTCGTTCCAGCTGCTGGCCCACTTCCAGCCGCAGTTCCTGAAGCTGGACCGCGGCTTCACCAGCGATCTGGCGGCCACCCGCGAGAACATCGACCGCATCAGCCAGATCACCGCGCGCGCGCAGGGAGCCGGCATCCGCACCATCGCCGAGTTCGTCAGCGACGCCAATTCGATGACGCTGCTGTTCAGTGCCGGCGTGGACTACGTGCAGGGCGACTTCGTTGGCCCCGCGCTGCCGGAAATGGGCTTCGAGTTCGGGTGACCCCTACCTGCAGAGCCGAGCCATGCTCGGCTGCCGGACTCAAGCGAAGCGCAGCCGAGCATGGCTCGGCTCTACACAAACGAAAAGGCCGGCTTTCGCCGGCCTTTTCATTGATCAGGTCATGTCGACCAGATTTTCGATCTTCACGTCCGGATTGACGTCGGCTTCGTAGTCAACGCCCTCCACGCCGAAACCGAACAGGCGCAGGAAGTCGGCCTTGTAGCCGGCCAGATCGCTGATCTCGTAGAGGTTCTCGTTGGTCACCTGCGGCCACAGCGCAACCACCTTGCCCTGCACGTCCGCAGCCATTTCCTTGTAATCGGCACGCAGGCGGCCTTCGTCATCGACCAGCGCAACGGTGTGGCCATCGCCATCGACCAGGTCGTGGCGCAGGCGATCGATCGCCACGCCGTCGGCCTTGCCGCCGTAGAGAATGTCGTACAGCACGTCGAGCTGCTCGATGCAGCCTTCGTGCGTGCCCTTCTCCTTCATCACCTTGAACAGCAGCGACAGGTACAGCGGCATGGTCGGAATGGCCGAGCTGGCCTGGGTGACCACGGCCTTCAGCACCGACACGCGCGCATCGCCGCCGATCTTGGCCAGCTTCTCGCGCAGGCCCAGCACCTTGGTGTCCAGATCCTTCTTGGCGGCGCCGATCGAGCCGTTCCAGTAGATCGCCTGGGTGATCTCTTCGCCCACATAGGTGAAGGCGGTGGTGGTGCAGCCGTTGGCCAGCACGCCGGCGTCGGCCAGCGCGTCGATCCACATCTGCCAGTCCTCACCGCCCATCACCGCGACGGTACCGGCGATCTCTTCCGGGGTAGCCGGCTGCAGATGGGTCTCGGTCAGCACTTCCTTGTCGGTATCCAGGCCACGCAGCGTGATCGGCTCGCCGATCGGCTTCAGCGTGGAGCTGATGATTTCACCGGTCTTCGGGTGCTTGCGGCGCGGCGCGGCCAGGCTGTAGACGACCTGATCGACCTGACCGAGATCAGCCTTGATCATCTCGATGGTCCTGGCCTTCACTTCATCGGAGAAGGCGTCACCGTTGATGCTCTTGGCGTACAGGCCAGCCTCGTCGGCGTACTTGTGGAACGCGGCCGAGTTGTACCACCCCGCCGTGCCCGGCTTGGTTTCGCTGCCCGGGCGTTCGAAGAAGATGCCCAGGGTTGCGGCGCCACTGCCGAAGGCAGCGGTGATGCGCGCAGCCAGGCCGTAGCCGGTGGAGGCGCCGATCACCAGCACGCGCTTGGGGCCGTTCTGGATTGGCGGGCGCGCGCGGATGTAGTCGATCTGCTGCTTGACCGCGGCCTCGCAGCCGGTCGGGTGGGTGGTGACGCAGATGAAGCCGCGGACGCGCGGTTTGATGACCATGGATACCTCGGGTTGGCAGATGCGGCGCGCGGGGCGCTCAGCAGGAATACGGGTGCGCGCCTGCGCGCGCGAACCGCAGGATCGTAGTGCGCGGGGGAAGATTGCACAACCGACGCTGGCGTAGGGTGGGGTTTCTCTTTGCAGGGCTGCGCCCTGCACCCGCTAAAAGCCAGTGCCGAAGCCACAGCAAAAAGCTGGTTTCCTGCGGGTCGGCGGGGTGGATCCGGTTGCGGGGGACGCTGCAAGTACGTCCATGTAAGCTCGGTCGCCGCATCCATGCGGCTCACGCCCCCTCAACCGGACCCACCCCGCCTTCGACAGATTTCCGCGATCTGTCAGGACGGCTTTCTGCTCTGGTGGGTGTCGACCTTGGTCGACACAGTAAATCTGATCCGAGTTTGATTATCGATATCTCACAGAAGTGTCGACCAAGGTCGACACCTACCGACAGCCACAGGAGTCTGTCAGAGGTGGGGCGGTGTCGGA
>NZ_JAOCLC010000058.1:0-32968 GCF_029845105.1 Stenotrophomonas sp. GD03654
GCTCGACTCGACAGGGTGATGCGCAGCCGCCTTACGCGTCGCGGTTGCCGCGACGCATGACACGCTGCTTTTCGATCGCCCAGTCGCGGTCCTTGGCGGCATCGCGCTTGTCGTGGGTCTGCTTGCCTTTGGCCAGAGCGACTTCGAGCTTGATCTTGTTCTTGCTCCAGTACATCGCGGTGGGCACGATCGTGTAGCCATCGCGCTCGACCTTGCCCACCAGCTTGTCGATCTCGCTCCGGTGCAGCAGCAGCTTGCGATCGCGCCGGTCGTTGGCCACGACATGGGTCGAGGCCTGGATCAACGGCGTGATCTGCGCGCCGATCAGGAAGATCTCACCATCCTTCACGTAGGCGTAGGCGTCGACGATGTTGCCGCGGCCCGCACGGATCGACTTCACCTCCCAGCCCTGCAGGGCCAGGCCGGCTTCGAAGCGGTCTTCGATGTGGTACTCGTGGCGGGCACGCTTGTTCAACGCGATGGTCTTGGTGGCCGTCGCGCTCTTTGCTTTATCCTTGCCGCTGTTCTTGCTCATTTCCGTATTGTCTCCGATTCGGGCCTGCCCGGTCGATTGCCGAAACGTCCTGTATTCATGCCTACTATCCGCCGCAGCGCCCTGGTCGAACATTCGGCCGCGCGCATGTTCGACCTGGTCAATGACGTCCAGGCCTATCCGCGCCGCTTCCGCTGGTGCTCGGCCGCCCAGATCCTGGAGCAGGGCGAGGACCGCCTGGTGGCGCGTCTGGACCTGGGCCTGGGCTCGTTCAGCACCTGGTTCCAGACTGAAAACACCCTGCAGCGCCCGCACAGCATCGACATGCAGCTGCGCGATGGCCCGTTCAAGCAGCTGCACGGCCGCTGGGAGTTCCATGCGCTGGCCGAAGATGCCTGCAAGGTCACCCTGACCCTGGATTTCGAGCCCAGTTCGCGCCTGCTCGGTCCGGCGCTGGCGTTGGGCTTCCAGAGCCTGGCCGACCGCATGGTCAACGACTTCATCCGCGTTGCCGACGAGGCCTGAGCGATGATCGAGGTCGAGGTGGTGCTGGCTTGGCCGCAGCGGGTGCTTTCGCGCCGGTTGCAGCTGGACGAGGGCGCGACCGTGGCCGAGGCGATTGCCGCTGCCGCGCTGGAAGGCAGTGCCGACTGCCCGGCGGTGGCCGTGCATGGGGTACTGGCGCGCCCGCAGCAGGCACTGCTGGATGGCGACCGCATCGAGCTGCTACGCCCGTTGCAGGCCGACCCCAAGGACAACCGCCGGCGACGCGCGCTCGGCGGTTGATTCCCGCGACCCGTCCCGGAGGACGGGCAGGGGCCTCAGCGGCCCTTCTTCTTCTTGTCCTTCGGCAGGTTGCGGCCGAACTGGCGCACGGTCTGCTGGGCCAGGGCCTTGTCGTTGCCCGGGAAGTAGTCGCCTTCCCAGCGGGTCACGTTGTCGTTCTCGAAGAACACCACGAAGTTCTTCACCTCGGTACGGCCCAGGCGGTTCACGCGCTGGCTGGAGGTGTAGTCCCAGCGCTGGGCGTGGAACGGGTCGGGAATGGACGGGGTGCCCAGCAGCGCGGTGACCTGCTGCTTGCTCTGCCCGACCTGCAACTTGGCCACGGCATCTTCCCGGATCAGGTTGCCCTGATAGATGGGTTGCTTGTAGATGATGCCGCACCCGGTGGTGGACAGGGCGACGGCGGCGACCAACAGGAGATTGCGCATCGGGACTGGCGGTTGGGGAAATCAAACCGATGATACACTCCCGGCGTGCCACCGCGACCCAATCCGAGGCAGCTGGCGCTAAATCGCCAATGAACGGAGACCTATGGAAACCCACGACCTGCGTAAAGTCGGCCTGAAGGTGACCCATCCGCGGATGCGGATCCTGGCGCTGCTCGAGCAGCGCAATGCCCAGCACCACATGACCGCCGAAGACATCTACCGCCAGCTGCTCGAGCATGGCGACGAGATCGGTCTGGCGACGGTCTACCGGGTGCTGACCCAGTTCGAGGCCGCCGGCCTCGTGCTCAAGCACAATTTCGAAGGCGGCCAGGCCGTCTACGAGCTGGACCGCGGCGGCCACCACGACCACATGGTCGACGTGGACAGCGGCAAGATCATCGAGTTCGAAAGCCACGAGATCGAGGAGCTGCAGCGCAAGATCGCAGCCGACCACGGCTACGAACTGGAAGAGCACTCGCTGGTGCTGTACGTGCGCAAGAAGCGCAAGTAAGCCGTTCCGGCCAGCCAGATGCGACGAAACCCCGGGCCTGCCCGGGGTTTTTCGTTGCTTACGGTAGATCCACGCCACGCGTGGATGGACCCATCAGCACCTCCAGATCCACCGCCTCGGCCATCGCCCGGTTCCCCGCATCACCCGGATGCAGGTGATCGCCGGAGTCGTAGGCGGCGGCCATCCGTGAGGGGGCGACCGGGTCGCGCAGCGCCGCGTCCAGGTCGATCACCGCGTCAAACGGGCTGTCCGTGCGCAGCCAGGCATTGAGCTGCTGGCGCAGGACCTCCTTGTCCGGGCGGTAGTAGTCGTCCAGCGGCGTGCCGGGCAGGGCGCCGGCGAACGGTGTCAGGGTGGCACCTACGATCCGAACACCTCGGCCTCGGGCCTGCTCGGCCAGGGCGCGATACCCCGCCTGCAGTTCGGCCAGCGTGGGCCGGGCCTGGCTCCGGGCGAACGCGGTGCCGGGCCAGCTGATGTCGTTGATACCGATCAGCACGACCACACTGGCCACGCCGGGCTGATCCAGCACGTCACGCTGGAAGCGGGCCAGGGCGGATTCGCCCATGCCATTGCGCAGCAGCCGCCCCCCGGAAATACCGGCGTTGATCACGGCAACGCCCCGCGGTGCCAGACGCGCGGCCAGGTGGTCGGTCCAGCGCTGGTCCTGGTCCAGGCTGGCGGTGGCGCCGTCGGTGATCGAGTCGCCGAGCACCACCACGCTGCGTGTGTTGGCGGCGGCCTCGACCTCGATGCCGGCCAGGAACAGCCGGGCAGTGGTGCTGCTGGCCCCGCTCAGAGCCTGGGCCAGGCTCTGGTCGCCGGGCGCAATCCAACTGGTCTGCCGACCCTCCCAATGGAACGTCTGCACTGGCGTCGGCCCCGGCACGAAGACGCTGACCTGCAGCGCCTGCCGGTTATCCGTGGCCAGTGGCAGCGGATCGCTCAGCCGTTCCTGCCCGGGGCCGATCAGCACCCCGGGCTGGCCGTCGAAACTGAGCGGCTGCGGGATGTCCCCCGCCCGGGCGGCCACGCTCGCCGCTCCGATCCGCAGCGGCTGCGTGCCGTAGGCATTGCTCAGTCGCACCCGCAGCCGAGGCCCGCCCAGGCTGATGCGCGCCGTCTGGCGGAAGGTCTGGTTCTGCAGTGCGGCCGGGACCAGGGTCGGGAACAGGAACGCCCCACCCCAGACCGGTTGCGGGCTGGCCTGCCAGCTGGCGACCCAGTGCGGGACAGTTGAGGCGCCGGCGGCCCCGGACAAGGTGAGCAGGGCGGTGGCGGTGAGCAGGCGCAAGCGGTTCATCGGGCGGTCCTGAGTGAAGGAAGCGCCATGGTGATTCCGCACGCATCTGTGAACTAGACTGCGCATGGACAATCATCTGTGAACCGGATTCATCGCCATGGCGCGACCCGACATCAACCGATCCGGCGAACTGGAAGTGTTCGTGCGGGTCATCGAGACCGGCGGCTTCTCCGCCGCCGCCCGCACGCTGGACATGACGCCGTCGGCGGTGAGCAAACTTGTGGCCCGCCTGGAGCAGCGGTTGGGTACGCGCCTGCTGCAGCGCTCCACCCGCCAGCTGCAGCTGACTCCGGAGGGCTGTGCCTTCTATGAGCGCGGCCTGCGCGTACTGGCCGATCTGGAGGAGGCCGAGCGCTGCGCCAGCGCTCATGCCGAGCCGCGCGGACGCCTGCGAGTCAATTCCAATGTCCCATTCGGCCAGCACTTCCTGTTGCCGCTGCTGCCGGCGTTCCTCGAGCGCAATCCGCAGGTGGGTGTGGACCTGACTCTCAACGACGAGGTGATCGACCTGCTTGAGCAGCGCACCGACGTGGCGGTGCGCGCCGGTCCGCTGAAGAGCTCCAGCCTGGTGGCACGGCGGCTGGGCGCGACGCGGATGATGATCGTGGCCGCGCCGGCCTACGCGCAGCGGCATGGACTGCCGCGCAACGTTGAGGAGCTGCTGTCGCACAACCGTCTGGACATCGGCCATGCGCGTGCGATGCAGGGCTGGCCCTTGCTGCAGGACGGACGCGAGCGGATGGTGCTGCCCAGTGGCAATGCCCGCGCCAGCAATGGCGATGCGTTGCGGCAGCTGGTGTTGGGAGGGCTGGGCATGGCACGCCTGGCAGCGTTCCAGGTGCAGCAGGACATCGCCGCCGGGCGCTTGCTGCCGGTGCTGGAAGAGGCCAACCCAGGTGACCTGGAAGAGGTGCACGCGGTGTTCCTGGGGCAGGGCGGTTACCTGCCGCTGCGGGTGCGCGCGTTTCTTGATTTCCTGGTGGAGAACGTCGACCTGACGCAGCCACGGGGGTAGTGCCGGCCGCTGGCCGGCAACCTCACGGTCTTCGGCCCCCGATCACGGGTGCCGGCATTACACCTGCAGCAGCTTCCGTGCGGCGGCGCGCGCTTCCTTGCTCACCTCCACGCCGCCCAGCATGCGCGCCAGCTCTTCCTCGCGCGCCTTGCTGTCCAGCTTTTCCACCGCGCTCTGGGTCATGCCTTCCACCGGGGCCTTGCTGACCCGGTAGTGGGCATGGCCCTTGGAAGCGACCTGCGGCAGGTGGGTCACGCACAGCACCTGGCGCTTCTCGCCGAGCGCGCGCAGCTTCTGGCCAACGATGTCGGCCACTGCACCACCGATGCCGGAGTCGACTTCGTCGAACACCATGGTCGGCACCGCATCCAGATCCAGTGCGGCCACTTCAATGGCCAGCGAAATACGTGACAGTTCACCGCCCGAGGCCACCTTGCGCAGGGCGCGCGGCGGCTGGCCGGCGTTGGCCGCCACCAGGAACTCCACCCGTTCGGCACCCTGCGGGTCGGGCTTGCCGGAATCCTGGGGCTCCAGCTCGATCAGGAACTGGCCGCCACCCATGCCCAGCTCGGCGATGATGCCGGTGGTGGTGGCCGACAGTTCGGCCGCAGCGCTGCGACGGCTGGCGGTCAGCACGTCGGCCTGTGCGCGCCAGGCGGCGGCGGCCTTGTCGATCTCGCCGGCCAGGCGCTGCAGGCGTTCGTCGGCGCCGCGCAGCTGCTCCACTTCGGCGTGCATGCGCTCGCGCTGCGCGCCCAGTTCGTCCATCGGCACGCGGTGCTTGCGGGCCAGGTCGTGCAGGCGGCCCAGGCGGCGCTCGTTCTCCTCGAACTGTTCCGGGTCGGCGTCGAGGTCGTCATGCACCCGGTCCAGCAGCGACAGGGCTTCGTGAAGCTGGATCGAGGCGTTCTCGATCAGGCCATCCACCTCGCCCAGGCGCGGGTCGTGCTCGATCAGGCGCGACAGCTCGTGGCGCACCTGCTGCAGCAGGTCCAGCGCAGAGCTGCCGTCGTCGCCGTTGAGCTGGTTGCTGGCGGCCTGGCAGGCGCTCAGCAGGGCGCTGGCATGGGCCTGGCGACGGTGGCTGGCGCCGAGTGCGGCAATCGATTCGGGTTCCAGGTCCTCGCGGTCCAGCTCGCGCAGCTGGTGCTCCAGGAAGCCGATCCGGTCACTGACGTCGCCCTGTTGCGACAGGGCCAGCGATTCATCGACCAGCGCCTGCCATGCGCCAGCGGCGCGGCGGACCTGGCGGCGCTCGTTCTCGTTGCCGGCATAGGCATCCAGCAGGGCCAGCTGCGACGGGCGCGTCAGCAGGGCCTGCTGTTCGTGCTGGCCATGGATCTCCACCAGCAGCGAGGCCAGGTCGCCCAGCTGCGCCAGGGTCACCGGTCGGCCATTGATCCAGGCCCGCGAACCGCCATCGGCGCGGATCACCCGGCGCAGCTGGCACTGCTCCTCATCGTCCAGCTCGTTGTCGGCCAGCCACTGGCGTGCGGCCTGCAGCTGGTCCAGCGCGAACTCGGCCGAAAGCTCGGCGCGGGCGGCGCCGTGGCGGACCACGCCGCTGTCGGCGCGCAGGCCGGACAGGAAGCCCAGCGCGTCGACCATCAGCGACTTGCCGGCGCCGGTCTCGCCTGAAACCACGGTCATGCCTGGCCCGAACTCCAGTTCGGTGGCGCGGACGACGGCGAAATCCTTGATCGAAAGATGTCTGAGCATGGGTAAGGGGGTATCAGCAGCCGCGCAACGCTAGCACGCGCGCGAGGGAGGTCCAATGACTTGCCAAGGTGATGCGTCGCCATTATCTAGTGTCCGTGTCTCACAGGTTGATTCCATGCACGGTTCTCCCGACCAGCTTGCCCCACGTGCGCGCCATCTGCTGCGCACGCTGATCGCGCGGTACATCCAGGACGGCGAGCCGGTCGGCTCGCAGACACTGGCGCGCGTGGCCGGCCTGGAGGTCAGCCCGGCCACCATCCGCAACATCCTCGGCGACCTGGAGGACCTGGGGCTGTTGGCGTCGCCGCACACCTCGGCCGGCCGCATCCCGACCGCGCACGGTTACCGGGTGTTCGTCGACAGCCTGCTGCAGATGCAGCCGCCGGGCGAGGGCGAACTGGCCCGGCTGCGCCAGGAACTGGCCGGCGGTGGCAGCACCCAGGCCCTGCTTGGCAGCGCCTCGGAGCTGCTGTCGGCGATGAGCCACTTCGTCGGCGTGGTCAGCGCGCCGCGGCGCGAGCAGTTCGCCTTCCGCCAGATCGATTTCGTGGCGCTGGACGGGCGCCGGGTGCTGGCGATCCTGGTGTTTGCCGACAACGAGGTGCAGAACCGGGTCATCGAGACCCGCCAGGAGTTCGCGCCGGGCCAGCTGGAGCAGGTGGCCAACTACCTCAATGCCCATTTCGCTGGCCTGCCGATGGCCGAGATCCGCACCCGCCTGCTGCTGGAGCTGCGCGACGCCCGTTCCGAGCTGGAGCAGCTGCTGGCGCACAGCATCGAGCTGGCCGAGCAGGCCCTGCAGCCGGCTGCCGACGACATGCTGGTGGCCGGCCAGACCCGTCTGATGGGGGTGCAGGACCTGTCCGACCTGGAGCGCCTGCGCGAGCTGTTCGAGCTGTTCTCCAGCAAGCGCGAGATCCTGCAGCTGCTGGAGCGGACCATCCAGGCGCCGGGCGTGCGCATCTTCATCGGCGAGGAGACCGGGATGATGCCGCTGCAGGGCGTCTCGCTGGTCACCGCCCCGTACACCGCCAATGGCCAGGTGCTGGGCGTGCTGGGCGTGATCGGCCCCAAGCGGATGGCCTACGACCGCATGATCCCGCTGGTCCAGGCCACCGCCGATGTACTCGGGGCAGCCTTTTCACCGGCCGGGCGCACTCCCGGAACATCCGACGCTTGAAACGCAGCATCCCGCCCACACTAGGGTGGGTGGAGGCGGAGATTGACCGCCAGGGACCCAGACATGAACCACGAACATCCAGATATCGAATCCCAGCAGAGTGCCGCCGATGCGGCCGCCACCGCCGGCGTCAACGACGAAGTTGAGCGCCTGCGCGCCGAAGTTGAGCAGGTCAGGGCCGATGCGCTGCGTGAGCGCGCCGACCTGGAGAACCAGCGCAAGCGCGTTGCCCGTGACATCGATCAGGCCCGCAAGTTCGCCAACGAGAAGCTGCTGGGCGAGCTGCTGCCGGTATTCGACAGTCTGGATGCAGGCCTGAAGGCGGCTGGCGACGACCCGCATCCGCTGCGCGAAGGCCTGGAGCTGACCTACAAGCAGCTGCTGAAGGTCGCCGCCGACAACGGTCTGGTCCTGCTGGATCCGACCGGCCAGCCGTTCAATCCGGAACACCACCAGGCCATCAGCCAGGTGCCGGCGCCGGGCGCCGCCCCGGGCAGCGTGGTGACCGTGTTCCAGAAGGGCTACCTGCTCAACGAGCGCCTGCTGCGGCCGGCGCTGGTGGTGGTGGCCGCCGACTGATCGGCCGTGCCGGGTGATGCCCGGCCGCGGTCGCGCCAGGCAACGCCTGGCAAGCTTTTCCAGGCGCTGAACACAGCGTTCGGGAGGTGGCTTGAATGTTCCACGAGCCTCCCCCACATCGTATTCATCCACCGGCCGAACGGCCGGACTGACACCAACAAGCATCCTCAGGAGTCTCCCCCATGGGCAAGATCATTGGTATCGACCTCGGCACCACCAACTCGTGCGTGGCGATCATGGACGGCGGCAAGGCCCGCGTCATCGAGAATTCGGAAGGCGATCGCACCACCCCGTCGATCGTCGCCTACACCAAGGACGGCGAAGTCCTGGTCGGCGCCTCGGCCAAGCGCCAGGCCGTCACCAACCCGAAGAACACCTTCTACGCGGTGAAGCGCCTGATCGGCCGCAAGTTCACCGACGCCGAAGTGCAGAAGGACATCGCCCACGTCCCGTACGGCATCCTGGCCCATGACAACGGCGATGCCTGGGTGTCGACCAGCGATGGCAAGAAGATGGCCCCGCAGGAAATCTCGGCCAAGGTGCTGGAGAAGATGAAGAAGACCGCCGAGGACTTCCTCGGTGAGAAGGTCACCGAAGCGGTCATCACCGTGCCGGCGTACTTCAACGACAGCCAGCGCCAGGCAACCAAGGACGCCGGCCGCATTGCCGGCCTGGACGTCAAGCGCATCATCAACGAGCCGACCGCGGCCGCGCTGGCCTATGGCCTGGACAAGGGCGACAACAAGGATCGCAAGATCGTGGTGTACGACCTGGGCGGCGGCACCTTCGACGTCTCGGTGATCGAAATCGCCAACGTCGACGGTGAAAAGCAGTTCGAAGTGCTGGCCACCAACGGCGACACCTTCCTGGGCGGCGAAGACTTCGACAACCGCGTTATCGAGTACCTGGTTGAAGAGTTCAACAAGGACCAGGGCATCGACCTGCGCAAGGATCCGCTGGCCCTGCAGCGCCTGAAGGATGCTGCCGAGCGCGCCAAGATCGAGCTGTCCAGCGCCCAGCAGACCGAAGTGAACCTGCCGTACGTCACCGCTGACGCGTCGGGTCCGAAGCACCTGAACATCAAGCTGACCCGCGCCAAGCTGGAAGCGCTGGTGGAAGACCTGATCAAGAAGTCGATCGAGCCGTGCCGCGTCGCCCTGAACGATGCCGGCCTGCGTTCGAGCGACATCAGCGAAGTGATCCTGGTCGGCGGCCAGACCCGCATGCCGAAGGTGCAGCAGGCGGTGACCGAGTTCTTCGGCAAGGAACCGCGCAAGGACGTCAACCCGGACGAAGCCGTGGCACTGGGTGCTGCGATCCAGGGCGGCGTGCTGGGCGGCGACGTCAAGGACGTGCTGCTGCTGGACGTGACTCCGCTGTCGCTGGGCATCGAGACCATGGGCGGCGTGTTCACCAAGATCATCGAGAAGAACACCACCATCCCGACCAAGGCCTCGCAGGTGTTCTCCACCGCCGAGGACAACCAGTCGGCCGTGACCGTGCACGTGCTGCAGGGTGAGCGCGAGCAGGCCCGCTTCAACAAGTCGCTGGCCAAGTTCGACCTGTCCGGCATCGAGCCGGCCCCGCGCGGCCTGCCGCAGGTGGAAGTGTCCTTCGACATCGATGCCAACGGCATCCTGCATGTGTCGGCCAAGGACAAGAAGACCAACAAGGAACAGAAGGTCGAGATCAAGGCCGGTTCGGGTCTGTCCGAGGAAGAGATCGCGCGCATGGTCGCCGACGCGGAAGCCAACCGCGAAGAAGACAAGAAGTTCCAGGAACTGGTGCAGGCCCGTAACCAGGCCGACGCCCTGATCCACGGCACCCGCAGCGCGATCACCGAGCACGGCAGCAAGGTCGGTGGCGATGTGATCGGCAAGGTCGAGGCGGCCCTGGCCGACCTGGAAACCGCGATGAAGGGTGACGACAAGGCACAGATCGAAGCCAAGTCGAAGGCGCTGGAAGAAGCGGGCCAGTCGCTGTTCGCCGCTGCTTCGGCCGACCAGGGCGGTGCCGCGGGTGCCGACGCCGGTAATGCCGGCAAGGCGCAGGACGACGTGGTCGACGCCGAGTTCACCGAAGTCAAGGACGACAAGAAGTCCTGATCCGGACCGACACGGGACGCTGGCCATCAGCGTCCCGTTGTCGCATCAGGGTCCTGACCGCCCACCGGCGTGTCGGGGCGCCCGACGCAAGAGCGGACCTGGTTCCGCTCTTCCGCTTTGACGAATCCCGACTTTCCGGAACCCGATTCACGATATGAGCAAGCGCGATTACTACGAAGTGCTGGGCGTTGCCCGCACCGCCACCGACGAAGAGCTGAAGAAGGCCTACCGTCGCTGTGCGATGAAGTTCCACCCGGACCGCAACCCGGGCGATACGGCGGCCGAAGCCTCCTTCAAGGAGTGCAAGGAAGCCTACGAAGTGCTGTCCGACGGCAACAAGCGCCGCATGTACGACAGCCACGGCCACGCCGCGTTCGAGCACGGCATGGGCGGTGGCGGCGGTCCGGGCGGCCCGGACATGAACGATATCTTCGGCGATATCTTCGGCAACATTTTTGGCGGTGGCGGCGGTGGTCCGCGCCAGGCCCGTCGCGGTGCCGACATCGGCTACGTGATGGAACTGGACCTGGAAGAAGCCGTGCGCGGCGTCGAGCGCCGGATCGAGATCCCGACCCTGGCCGAGTGCGGCGACTGCGATGGCAGTGGCTCCGAGGACGGCAAGGTCGAGACCTGCAACGTGTGCCATGGCCGCGGCCAGGTGCGCATCCAGCGCGGCATCTTCGCCATGCAGCAGGCCTGCCACAACTGCGGCGGCCGTGGCCAGATCATCGCCAAGCCCTGCAAGACCTGCCACGGCAACGGTCGTGTCGAGGAAGACAAAGTGCTGTCGGTGAAGGTGCCGGCGGGCGTGGATACCGGTGACCGCATCCGCCTGCAGGGCGAGGGCGAGGCCGGTCCGGCCGGTACGCCGCCGGGCGACCTGTACGTGGAAGTACGTGTGCGCGAGCATGCGATCTTCCAGCGCGATGGCGATGACCTGCACTGCGAAGTGCCGATCCGCATCTCGCAGGCGGCACTGGGCGACACCGTGCGCGTGGCCACCTTGGGCGGCGAGGCGGAGATCCGCATCCCGGCAGAGACCCAGACCGGCAAGCTGTTCCGCCTGCGTGGCAAGGGCGTGCGTTCGGTGCGCAGCCGCAGCGAGGGCGACCTGTACTGCCGCGTGGTGGTGGAGACTCCGGTCAACCTCACCAACGAACAGCGCAAGCTGCTGGAGCAGTTCGAAGCCACCTTCGTCGGCGAGGAGGCGCGCAAGCATTCGCCGAAGTCGGCCACCTTCATGGATGGCGTGAAGGGCTTCTGGGACCGGATGACGTCCTGAGTTTTCAACGCAAGTGTTGAACGGTAGCGCCGGGCCATGCCCGGCGTTTTCGTGTTCGAGGGTCTTACAATGCGCGACATGGTCCTGCACCTGCATTTCGAACCGCGCATGGCACCTCGCGCCATTCTGTACGGGGCGTTGACTGCAGCCTTGTCCTTCATCGGCACGGTATCGGCCGACGAGTGCCGCTTGGACACGCCCTTGTCCGGCCCGCAGGCAGCGCCGACATCAGCTCCGGGCACGCAATGGACCTACTCCGGGGGTGCGGGTTTGCCGGCGACGCCGATGCTGCTGAAGGCAGTCCAGAACGGTCAGCGTGAACTGGAGATTGCGGAGGGCACTCTGCGGCGTGAATGGATCGATACGTACGCCGACGTCAATCCGCTGCGCAAGGGCGACAAAGTGCTGCTGCGCTTCCCGCTCAAGGTGGGTGACCAGTGGCAGGACAGGTTCGAGGAGCCCGGAGAGTTCAACGCGCGTTCCGGCCGTTATCGTTACGACTACGAAGAACAGGGCCAGAGCCGGGTAACGGCCATCGAAACCGTGCGCACTGCAGTGGGAGAAGTCAGCGCCTATCGCATCGAGCGTGAAGCGCGGTGGCGGAAGTCCAATGCGCGAGCAGTGCCGGGGCGGACAGGCCCAATGCAGGTGATGGCGTGGTCGAGGGCCTGGAGCGAAGCATCAGCTGGTACGCACCCGACGCTGGGCGGGTCGTACTGCGGCGTCGTGTCAGCGGCAATCCGGCGTTTGCCGCGTACTTCTCTGCAGAGGACGACACCGACAATCTGAGCATTACCGAGCTGGTCGGATTCCAGCAGCCCGGAGGTTGCCGGATCGAGGGTGTGCCGGTGCAGGCACGCGTGGCAGGACAGGTTTTCCCGTTGCACTATCCGCTGGTGGACAGTGATACATGGGAATTTCGTCTGATGCGCGATCCACATGTGCCCGCGGACCGTTAGCATCATCGGAAAAACGCCGCCGGTGTCTGCCCCAGCTGCCGCTTGAACATGCTGGTGAACGCGCTTGGGCTGTCGTAACCCATTGCCAGCGCGACATCGATGACCTTGTCGCCGACCGCCAGCCGTTCCATCGCGGCCAGTAGCCGCGCCTGTTGTCGCCACTGTCCGAAGGTCATGCCCAGTTCGCTGGCGAAATGACGCTGGATGGTTTTCACGTCCACCTGCAGGGCCTGCGCCCAATCCTGCAGCGTGGCGTCGTCGCCGGGATGCTTCTGGATGTGCTGGCAGATCCGCTGCAGGCGCGGGTCGGTGGGTGAAGGCAGGTGCAGCGGCAGCGCGTCCATGCGGTGCAGCTCGTCCAGCAGCAGGCGCACCACGCGGCCGTCGCGGCTGTCTTCCACATGCGCGGTCTCGATCAGGCTGGCGGCCAGCAGCAGCTCGCGCAGCAGCGGCGCCACCTGTACCGCGAACGCTTCGTCCGGCAGCTGCGGCGCGAAGTCCGGTTCCACGTACAGGCTGCGCATGTGTACTTCGGCGATGCAGTCCACCGCATGGGCCATGCCGGCCGGGACCCAGATCGCGCGGGTTGAAGGCACTACCCAGCGGCCGCCGTCTGCACGCACCACCATCAGTCCGGACATGGCGAACACCAGCTGGTGACGGCGGTGCCGGTGGGGCGCGATGTGGGTCCCGGGCTTGTAATGGCGGGCGCGGCAGGTCACCGGGCGGTGCACCGGAACCTCGTTCCACGGCGCAGTCTCGCGGACCTGGCAGGGGATGTCCTTTTTGCGATATGCCATGACCCGAACGCGGCAGAAGGGAGGGGGAGGTCACCGTAGCATGCGTGGCTCGCCCCCAACCTGACTGTATCCATGTCGACCCTGGCTTCTCCCGCAACCACCTCACGCCCGGTGGCCCCCGGCGTGCTGGCCGCCATCTCCACCTCGCATGTCGTCAACGACATGATGCAGTCGCTGATCCTGGCCATCTATCCAGTGATCAAGGGCGGCTTCGACCTCAGCTTCACCCAGATCGGCCTGATCACACTGACCTACCAGCTCACCGCCTCGATCTTCCAGCCGTTGATCGGCATGGCTACCGACCGCCGCCCGGCGCCGTATTCGCTGCCGATCGGCATGGCCTCGACCCTGTGCGGCATGCTGCTGCTGGGCTTCGCACCGAACTACGCGGTGGTGCTGATGGCGGCGGCGATGGTCGGCATTGGTTCGGCCATCTTCCATCCAGAAGCCTCGCGCATCGCGCGGCTGGCCTCGGGCGGTCGCCATGGCTTCGCGCAGTCGGTGTTCCAGGTGGGTGGCAATTTCGGAACAGCGCTGGGCCCGTTGATTGCCGCCGCAGTGATAGTGCCGTATGGCCAGCACGCGGCATCGTGGTTTGCCGGCGCCGCCCTGATCGGCATCGCATTGCTGACCTATGTCGGCCGCTGGTACGCGCTGCACCTGGGCACCCCGCGTCCGGCCAGCACCGCGTCTATGGCCCCGCGGCATCCGTCGCGCACCGTGGCCAAGGTGCTGGCGATCCTGCTGGTGCTGATCTTCAGCAAGTACTTCTACATGGCCAGCATCGGCAGCTACTTCACCTTCTACCTGATCCACCACTTCGGCATCCCGGTGGCACAAGCGCAGCTGCATCTGTTCGCGTTCCTGGTGGCGTCGGCCGCCGGTGGTTTCCTCGGCGGTCCGCTGGGCGACCGCATCGGCCGCAAGCCGATCATCTGGACCTCGATCCTTGGCGTGGCCCCGTTCGCGCTGATGCTGCCGCATGCCGATCTGCTCTGGACCACGGTGCTGGCGGTGCTGATTGGTTTCGTGTTGTCCTCGGCGTTCTCGGCGATTGTGGTGTACGCACAGGAAATGATGCCGCATCGCATCGGCATGGTGTCCGGCCTGTTCTTCGGCTTCGCCTTCGGAATGGGTGGACTCGGTGCTGCCGTGCTCGGCCTGCTGGCGGACAAGACCAGCATCGAGTACGTCTACCAGCTGACCGCGTTCCTGCCGCTGCTCGGTATCGTGGCGGCGTGGCTGCCGCCGTCCCGGCCTGCTGCTCACTGAGGGGGTTGGGTTTGCAGGGCTTGCAGCCCTGCACCTGCAGAGGCAACGTCAACAGCAGAAGCGGGCTATCCGTGGGTTGGCGGGGCGGCTCCGGTTGCAGGGGGCGCCGTAAACCCATCCCTGGGGGCTTGGCCGCGGCATCCATGCCGCGGACACCCCTGCAACCGGACCCACCCCGCCTTCGACAGTTTTCCGTGATCTGCCGGAACGGCGTACTGCTCTGGTAGGTGTCGACCTTGGTCGACACGGTAGATCCATGCCATGCGTGGATGAATTCATTCGATATCTGACAGATGTGTCGACCGAGGTCGACACCTACCAACAGTCGTGCGGCACAACAGCCGCAGTTACCAACAGCCGCTTGAACCTGTCGAAGGTGGGGCGGTGTCGGAGTGCGGGGTGTCAGCCGCATGGATGCGGCTGCCAAGCCTACAGGGACGTACTTGCGGCGTCCCCGCAGTCCGACACCGCCCCGCCAACCCACGGAATGCCGCTTTGGCTTTGGCCGTTGCCGTTGCATTGAGCAGGTGCAGGGCTGCAAGCCCTGCCGAAAACCCCCTTGGGCGTAGAATGCGGCCATGAGCGAATCCCTTGATAACCACCTGGTCCACGGCCGCCGCCAGCGGCCCGACGGCCCGTCGCCGATCGATGTCATCTCGGTCCAGTCGCAACTTGTCTACGGCCATGCCGGCAACAGCGCCGCCGTACCGCCGATGCGCGCGCTGGGCGTGCGTGTAGCCGAAATTCCGACCGTGCTGCTCAGCAACGCGCCGTTCTACGACACCACGCGTGGCCGCGTGCTGCCGGCCGACTGGTTCGCCGACCTGCTGCGGGGCACGCACGAACGCGGCCTGCCGCAGCGGGCGAAGATGCTCGTCTCCGGCTACTTCGGCAGCACCGCCAACGGTGCCGCCTTCGCAGACTGGCTGGACGACATCCTGCCGGCCTGCCCGCAGCTGCGTTACTGCCTGGATCCGGTGATTGGTGATACCCACACCGGTCCCTACGTGGAACCGGGACTGGAAGCGATCTTCGCCGAGCGCCTGCTGCCGCATGCCTGGCTGGTGACGCCGAACGCTTTCGAACTGAACCGCCTGACCGGCTTGCCGGCGCTGGCCGAGGCCGATGCCAGCGCCGCCGCGCGCACGCTGCTGGACCGTGGCCCGCACTGGGTGATCGCACACAGCGTGGGCGGCGACCCGGGTGAACTGGTGACCCTGGCGGTCGGCCGCGAGGAGACCTGGCGCTGGACCTCGCCCCTGCTGCCGGTGGATGTGGCCGGTACCGGCGACGTGCTGATGTCACTGGTGGTGTCGTTCCTGCTGCGCGGCGAATCGATGCAGCAGGCGATCTCGCGCGCGATTGCCGGCACCCATGCGGCGCTGGAGGCGACCCTCGACAACGGCTTCGAAGAGTTCGACGTGATTGCTGCAGCGCCGGCGGCGCTGGCCGAAGGAACGCGCTTCCGCGCCGAACGCGTGGCATGAGCGGCCTGGACCCACGCACGCCGCGCACGGTCGGCATCATCGGCAGTGCCGGCGCCTACGGGCGCTGGCTGACCCGCTTCTTCCAGCAGCACATGCAGCTGCAGGTGATCGGCCACGATCCGGCCGATCCGGACTCGCATACGCCGGAACAGCTGCTGGTGCAGGCTGACGTTCTGGTGTTCTCGGCACCGATCCGGCATACGCCGGCTCTGATTGCCGCGTACGTGCAGCAGTCGGCCGGCCGCGAGCAGGACCGGCTGTGGCTGGACGTGACCTCGGTAAAAGAAGCGCCGGTGCAGGCGATGTTGGCCTCTCAAGCCGAAGTGGTCGGCCTGCACCCGATGACCGCGCCGCCCAAGGCGCCGACCCTGAAGGGCCGGGTGATGGTGGTCTGCGAAGCGCGGCTGCGGCACTGGCAACCGTGGGTTGATACGCTGTGCACGGCGTTGCAGGCTGAGTACGTGCGCGCCACGCCGCAGCATCACGACCAGATGATGGCGCTGGTGCAGGCGATGGTGCATGCCACCCACCTGGCCCAGGCCGGTGTGCTGCGCAAGTACCAGCCGCAGCTGGGTGATCTGGCCGCGATGATGCCGTACCGCTCGGCATCGTTCGAGCTGGATACCGCGATCATCTCGCGCATCCTCTCGCTCAACCCGGCGATCTACGAGGACATCCAGTTCGGCAACCCGTACGTGGCGCCGATGCTGGAGCGCTTGATCGGTCAGCTGCAGACTCTGCAGGCGCAGGTCGGGCAGGGCGACGACAGTGCGCGCGGTGCATTCCGTGAGCAGCTGTTGTTGGCCAATCGCAATGCCTTCGGCGAGCAGGCACTGGCTGACGGCAACTACACGTTCGAACGCGTGGGTTACCTGTTGGCGGACCTGACCGAGCGCAATGCGCTGTCGGTGCATTTGCCGGAGGACCGGCCGGGCTCGCTGCGTGAACTGCTGAACGTGTTCGAGCAGCACCGCATCAGCCTGGCCTCGATCCATTCCTCACGCACGCCCGGGGGCGAGGTGCATTTCCGTATCGGATTCGTGGCCGGCAGTGATCCGACGGCGATCCGTCGGGCGGCGACCGAGGTGGACGCCAGCGGCATCGGACGGGTGCTGGGCTGAGCACATTCATCCACAGGTGGTGTGGATGGATTCTGAGCAAACATGTGGATAACCGCACGCAGCCCTTGGCAGCAAAGGCTGTCAAGATGCTTGGCGAAAAATTGACCATGCTTTTTTGTAGCGTCGAGCCATGCTCGACCGCCTTTGGCGAAAAGCGTGTCGACCAAGGTCGACACCTACCAGAAGCAAAAGGCGTGTCGACCAAGGTGGACACCCACCAGAGCGGGGCGGAACGAAATGCGGTAGCGCCGGGCCATGCCCGGCGAACCTCAGATCGTCAGCCTCAGCTCACCGCCACTGGTGGTGAACTCGCGGCCATCGCGCACCAGCGGCCGCCCGTCATCCAGCTCGTAGCGCGGCGTGGCTTCGGAATGGTGCCCACTGCCATTGGCCTCGGGCTTGAACTCGATGATGATGTGGCTTTCGCCATTGCTGTCGACGGCGGGGAACTGACGGAACGACATCGTGCACCTCCTTCAGCGGATGCTGCTGTTGCGCGGCCAGCTTGGCCGCGCCGATGTTAGCCGGACGTCATCAATCGATGAACTGCAGGCGTGCGAGTTCAGCGTACAGACCACCTTCGGCCAGCAGCTGTGCATGCGTGCCCTCGGCGACGATGCGGCCCTGGTCCATCACCACGATGCGGTCGGCCTTGAGTACGGTGGCCAGGCGATGGGCGATGACCAGCGTGGTGCGGCCCGCCATGAGCCGCTCCAGCGCCTGCTGCACGCTGTGCTCGCTCTGCGCATCCAGCGCGCTGGTGGCTTCATCCAGCAGCAGGATCGGTGCGTCCTTCAGCAGCGCACGGGCAATCGCCACACGCTGCTGCTGGCCACCGGACAGGCGGGCACCGCGCTCTCCCAGCTCGCTGTCATAGCCCTGCGGCAAGGCGCGCAGGAAACCGTCGGCCTCGGCCGCTCGTGCGGCATCCTCGACCTCGGCATCGCTGGCCTGCAGGCGGCCATAGCGGATGTTGTCGCGCGCACTGGCCGCGAACAGGGTGGGCTGCTGTGGCACCAGCGCCAGCTGCGCACGCAGTTCGGCCGGGTCGACCTGGCGCACGTCGATGCCGTCCACGTCGATGCGGCCGCTGGCTGGATCATGGAAGCGCAGCAGCATCGAAAGCACCGTGCTCTTGCCTGCCCCCGACGGACCCACCAGCGCCACGGTCTCGCCGGGGCGCACGTGCAGGTTGAAGTGGTCCAGGGCGGCCTGGTCGGGTCGCTGCGGGTAGTGGAACACCACGTCGTTGAACTGGATCTCGCCACGCAGCGGCTGCGGCAGCGCGTGCGGCTGGGCCGGCGCGCGGATCTCGATGTCTTCCTGCAACAGTTCGCCGATGCGGCCCATGCCGCCGGCCGCGCGCTGCAGCTCGTTCCATACTTCGGCCAGGGCGCCCACCGAGCCGCCGCCGATCAAGGCATACAGCACGAACTGGCCCAGCGTACCGGCACTGAGGCGGCCGTCGATGACATCGTGCGCGCCCAGCCACAGCACACCGACGATGGCGCCGAACACCAGCAGGATGGCGCTGGCGGTGACCAGCGACTGCGCGCCGATGCGGCGGCGGGCGGCACCGATGGCATCACCAAGTGCCTTGTCGAAGCGCCCGCGCTCGTACGGCTCGCGTGCATGTGCCTGCACCGTGCGTACCGCGCCCAGCGTCTCGCTGGCCAGGCTGTTGGCATCGGCGATGCGGTCCTGGCTGTTGCGTGCAACCGTGCGCAGCTTGCGTGCGCCGATGATGATGGGCAGCACCGCCAGCGGAATGCCGAGCAGCGACCATGCGGCCAGCCGCGGGCTGGTGACGAACAGCATCGCCAGACTGCCGATGACAGTGACCGTGCTGCGCAGGGCCACCGACATGGTCGAGCCGACCACGCTGCGCAGAAGTTCAGTGTCCGCAGTCAGGCGCGAGACCAGCTCTCCGCTGCGGCTGCGGTCGTGGAAGCCAGCGCCCAGTTGGATCAGGTGGGCATACAGCTGGCTGCGCAGGTCGGCGACGACCTTTTCGCCCAGCAGCGATACAAAGTAAAAGCGCGCGGCGGTGCCCAGTGCCATCACCACCGCCACCAGCATCAGCAGGGCAAAGGCACGGTTGATCTGACCGCCGCTGCTGAAACCGTGATCGATCATCTGCTTCACGGCCGGCGGCAGGCTCAGCGTCGCCGCCGAAGACACCGCCAGGGCCAGCAGCCAGGCGGTGAACAGGCCGCTGTGGCGGCGCACGAACGGCCACAGCGTGCGCAGGCTGCCGAGGCGGCGCAGCGGCGGGGTCGAAGCGGGGGCGTCGTCCTTGTCAGTCATCCTGGATGTCGTCTTCTATGCGGATACGGTCACGGGTGGCGTCGCGCAGGCGGATTTTCAATGCATCGACCTGATCGGCAGGCAATTCAATCCGCAGGCACACGCCATTGGCATCGAACTGTTCATCGCGCTTCCCGGCGCCGAAGGCGGGCAGGGCGGCATGCAGGGTACCCAGGTCCTCGAAGCCAGCCAGCAGCTGCAGGCGGGACACGGCGATCAGCGGCAGGCGTGGCGCGGTACGCAGGCACTCGGCTGCGGCGCCGCCATAGGCGCGCACCAGTCCGCCGGCGCCGAGCTTGATGCCGCCGAACCAGCGCGTCACCACCACCATCACCCGGTCGAAGCCTTGGCCATCAATGGCAGCCAGGATCGGTCGCCCGGCGGTGCCCGCCGGTTCGCCATCGTCGCTGGAGCGGTAATCCTGCCCGTGCCGGTATGCCCAGCAGTTGTGCGTGGCATCGGCCACTGCAACCTGCTGCAGGAACGCCATCGCCGCCACACCACCGTCGATCGGCGTGGCATGGGCGATGAAACGGCTGTGCTTGACTTCCAGCGTATGGCTGACCGGCTGGGCGAGAGTATCGGGCATTGCCACCATTCTACGGTGTTGCTCCCGATTTCCGTGGCACTCAGTCGTCCAGCAGCGGGCGCAGGTCGCGCGGCAGGCGCGATTCCGGGTATTGCTGGATGTAGCGTTCCAGGCTGGCGCGGGCGAGGTCGCGCTGGCCCTCATCGCGGCGTTCGCGGATCTTTTCCAGCCATTGCCGGCGCGGCAGGCGCGCATCGGCGCTCACTTCAGCCTGCACCGCATCCGCGCTCAGGCCCGCATCGCTGCTGCGCTGCATGACGCCGGGCGCAGAACGGCGGGGCGCCTCGCGCTTCATCGAGGTGATTTCGACCCGGTCCTGCATCATCGCGGATTCGCCGTCGGCAGCATTGGCGACCGGCGCGGCTGCCGTACGCGGCTTCAACGCGGCTGCCGGAGCCGGAGCGAACGTCGGTGCCGGTGCCGAGTACGCCACAGGAGCGGGTGGCGCAGGAGGGGCCGCGGCCGGGGAGGGCGGCAGCGCTGCGAACGAAGTGTCGGTGGCGGCCTCTGCAGCCATCGACCGTGCAGCCGGTGCCGGTGGTTGAGGCGCTTCCATCGGTGCAGGTTGGCGCGCGCGCGCGGTGGCAGGTGCAGGGGTATCGGCGCCCGGCGGCGCAGCCGCTTCTGGGGCTGCAGGCGGCGCTGCCGGCGTTGCTGCCGGTTCTGCAGCTGCAGTCGCGCTGTCGGCCGCACGGCTTTCAGCAGTCTGGTCGGCGGCGGCAATTTCGGCGTTGGCCGGTGCCGGGGCAACCGCGGTCTCACCGGCAGGAATCGGGGGCGGTTCCGGGCGCAGCTGCCAGGCGATGCCGATGGCGAACACCATCGAGGCGGCGATGCCGAACACCGCAGGCCAGCGCGGACGGGTGCGCCGCACGCGGGGCGCGTCCGGCAAGGCGGTGGCATCGGCAGCCGGAGCATCCACGGCGGCACGGGCCGCGGCCAGAATGGCGGTGTCCAGTGCAGCCGGCGGTGCCTGTTCGGCGCGACGGCCGAGCAGGCGGGACAGCTCGCGTTCTTCCGGCGTCAGTGGTTCGTCTCGGTTCATGCGTTCAATCCCGCACGCAGCTTGTCCATCGCATAGCGCAGCCGCGATTTCACGGTTTCCCGGCCTACGCCGGTGATCTGGCCGATCTCCTCCAGGCTCAGTTCCTGATCCAGCCGCAGCTGCAGCACTTCGCGCTGTTCCGGCGGCAGTTGCTCCATCGCCAGCTGGATGCGGCGACGTTGTTCGAATTCGGATAGCTCGCCTTCCGGAGTCTGCCCATCCTCGATCGCGGCCAGGCGCAGATCGGCGTCGGCCGGCGCGGCGGGGCGATGACGGGCGGCACGCCAATGGTCATTCAGGCGGTTGTGGGCGATGCGGAACAGCCAGGTGCTGAACGCTGCCTCGGGCTGCCAGCCGGCGCGGGCGCTGATCACCCGCTGCCAGACGTCCTGGAAGATCTCCTCGGCCAGCGCGTTGTCGCGCAGTTGCCGCAGCAGGAAGCCGAACAGGCGCTTGCGGTGGCGCGCATACAGGCTTTCGAAAGCGCGCAGGTCGCCACCGGCCCAGGCCAGCATCAAGGCTTCATCGGTTGGCAGTGCGCTGGCTTCCACGGCGTACAGGGTAAGGCCTGCGGGCGATGGCGCAAAGCCGGTGGCGGGGGCGGGCAGGGCGAGGGTCATGGCTCGGATGGGGCTACGGACAGCAGGAAAAACGTACGGGTGCACGATTCGGGGTTTACGGGCTTCCATTGCCCCCCGGGTGGCGCGCTATGCTCGGCGGCTCAGGGGAGGCGACGCACAGACGGCGCCAAGAGATTGTCATTTGTCCACGCATGCTGAACCGGCGGAAGAGTCACCACACGAGGCCGTGCTGAGCACGGCGCTGGTGCGCGCGTTGCATGCGCTTTTGCCGGAAACGGCCGTGGTCCGCGTTGGCTGGGACGACCCGCAGCTCGGTCGTGGCCAGGGCGGCTGGCCGTCGCCAGCGGTTGCCGGCCAGGGGGCTGCGGAGCCGGGAATCGGCGAGGGTCAGCATGGCTGGGAATACGACGGTGCGCGGTTGCTGTTGTCGGTAGCCGGGGCGGCGCCTTCGCCAGCATGGTGGGGGGTTGCCCGGCAGGCGATGGAACTGGCGCTGCAGCGCGGCCGCCAAGCCGGCCAGATCAAGGCACTGGAAGAGGCCGAGCGGCTGCAGCAGGCCCTGTTCCAGATTGCCGATCTGGCCGGTGCCGATCTGGAAATGCCCGAGATGCTGCGCCACGTGCATGGTGTGCTGGGCACGCTGATGTATGCCGAGAACTGCTACATCGTGGAATACGACGATGTGCGCGACCAGATCCGGTTCCTGTACTTTGCCGATCAGGTCGATGACTTCGTCGCCGATCCCACGCAGAGCCATGACGCCAGCGAGATGCCGCGCAGCCTGACCGTGGCGCTGCTGCGCCATGGCAAGCCGCTCAGTGGCCCTTCGCGCAAACTGCTGGCGCAGGTGATGGAACAGGAGCATGACCCGCAGCGCGGTCCCGAAAGCCTGGACTGGCTGGGCGTGCCGATGCTGCGCGATGGCCGCGTCTGCGGTGCCATCGTGGTGCAGAGCTATGAGCATGCCGCGCGCTATGGCGAAGCAGAGCGGGCCCTGCTGGGATTCGTTGCCCAGCACGTGCAGACCGCGATGGACCGGCGCCAGGCGCAGGTGCGGCTGGAGCAGCAGGTGGAGCGGCGCACCCAGGAACTGCAGCGCGCCAACCACAGCCTGCAGGACGAGGTGGCCGAGCGTCGCCGCGCCGAACAGCTGCAGACCGCCCTGTACAACATCGCCGAGATGGCAATGTCGGCCGACAGCCTGGCCCAGTTCTATGGGCAGGTGCATGGGGTGGTCGGGCGCCTGCTCGACGCACGCAATTTCTACATTGCCCTGGTCAACCCGGCCGGCAACGGCCTGGACTTCGTGTATTCGGTGGACGAGCACAACGCCAGCCGCGCGCCACGGCCCTTCAGCCGGGGCCTGACCGAATACGTGGTGCGCAACCGGCGGCCACTGTTGGCGTCACGCGCGCAGATCGATGCGTTGCTGGCCAGTGGCGAAGTGCGTGAATCCGGTGCGCGTTCGCATTGCTGGCTGGGCGTACCGCTGTTGCGCGACGACGAAGTGGTTGGTGCGATCGTGGTGCAGAGCTACAGCGAGAACAGCATTTTCAGCGTGCATGACCAGCGCCTGTTGACCTTCGTCGCGCAGAACATCGGTACCGGCCTGGCGCGTCAGCGCGACCAGCAACGCCTGCGCTCGGCGCATGCCGAGCTGGAGAAACGCGTGGAGGAGCGCACGCGCGAACTGGCCGAGGTCAACGAAAAGCTGCTCGGCCAGATCGGCGAGCGCCTGCGCGCCGAACAGCGCCTGACCCACCAGGCCATGCACGATGCGCTGACCGGCCTGCCCAACCGCCTGCACCTGCTGGACCGCCTGCAGGATGCGCTGGCGCTGGCCAAGCGCGAGGGCGGACCGGTGTTCGCCGTACTGTTCCTCGATCTGGACCGCTTCAAGCTGGTCAACGACAGCATCGGCCACGCCGCCGGCGACCGCATGCTGGTGGAAGTGGCCAAGCGCATCGTTTCGATGGCCGGCACCGAGGACGTGGTGGCCCGCCTGGGCGGGGACGAATTCGCGGTGCTGCTGCAGTGCCCGCAGGGCCTGGCGCAGGCGTTGGATTTCGGCCAGCGCCTGCTGCTGGCCCTGCAGGAATCGATGTGGATCGCCGGACGCGAGCTGTTCCCGTCCGGCAGCCTCGGCATTGCCTTGTGGAACCCGCGCTACCGGACCGGTGAGGAGCTGCTGCGAGACGCCGATGCGGCGATGTACCGCGCCAAGGCGCAGGGGCATGATCGTTGCGCGATCTTCGACGAGGACATGCGCGAGCAGGCCATGCGCAGCCTTGATCTGGAAGCCGACCTGCGGCGTGCGATCAACAACCACGACTTCGTGCCGTTCTACCAGCCGATCGTGCGTCTGTCCGACGGCGAGGTGGTGGGTCACGAGGCGTTGCTGCGCTGGCAGCACGAGCGCCGTGGCCTGCTGCTGCCAGGCGCGTTCCTGGAGCTGGGCGAGGAGAGCGGCCTGATCGAACAGGTCGACTGGCTGATCTACGAACAGGTCATCGCCGGCCTGGCCAAAGGCGGGCACAGCTACGTATCGGTGAACGTATCGCCGCGTCATTTCCGCTCCGCGGAGTTCAGCGGCCGACTGTTCGGCCTGCTGGACGAGTACGGCGCCGATCCGCAGCGGCTGCGGCTGGAGATCACCGAGGTCGCGCTGCTGGATGATGGTCCGCACACCCTGCGCATCCTGCAGGGCCTGCGCGAACGTGGCATCCAGGTGCAGCTGGACGATTTCGGTACCGGCTTCTCGGCACTGTCCTACCTGCACCGCTTCCCGATCAGCACGCTGAAGATCGACCAGAGCTTCATCGCTGGCCTGCATGGGCCGGAAGTGCAGAGCACGCGTGCGCTGGTCGAGGGCGTGCTGTCGTTGGCGCGTACGCTGGGCATCGAGACCATCGGTGAGGGCATCGAAACCGAGGCACAGCAGCAGACACTGCGCGAGCTCGGCTGCGACTACGGCCAGGGCTATCTGCTGGGGCGGCCCGCACCATGGAGCTGCGCGGCGGTCTGAGCCGCCGCGCAGGAAGGCATCAGCGCAGGGCGGCGCGACGTTTCTCGTCGATCCACTTCGAGGCTTGGGCCGGCTGGTAGTTCTTCATCCACTCCAGCATCTCTTCGATGTCCGAGCCGTACCACAGGTCCTGGCGCTGGTCCGGGTGCAGGAAGCGCTCTTCCACCATGCGGTCGATCATGCCGATCAGCGGGGCATAGAAGCCTTCCACGTCGAGGAATGCGCACGGCTTGTTGCCGATGCCCAGCTGGCGCCAGGTCAGCATCTCGAAAATCTCTTCCATGGTGCCGAAGCCGCCGGGCAGGGTGACGAAGCCATCGGCGAGGTCGAACATGCGCGACTTGCGCTCATGCATCGAACCGACAATTTCCAGTTCGGTCAGGCCGCGGTGGGCCACTTCCCAGTCAGCCAGCTGGCGCGGAATCACACCGGTCACCTCACCACCCGCGGCGAGCACCGCATTGGCCACGGTTCCCATCAGGCCGACGTTGCCGCCGCCGTACACCAGGCGCAGGCCGTCACGGGCGATGCGGTCGCCCAGTGCAATGGCGCGTTCGGTATAGGCCGGCTTGCTGCCGGCGTTGGAACCACAGTACACACAGATCGATTTCATGGATCTTCCTGTCTCTTGGCCGGAAACGAAAACGCCCCGTCGCCGACCGCAGAGCGGTCAGGGACGGGGTGTCCTTGGATTATGAGCCCTTCTGTAGAGCCGAGCCATGCTCGGCTGCTCTTCGTTCAGTAGAGTCGAGCTCGCTCGACTATCGCGTTGCCTGAACGAAGTGCAGTCGAGCAAGCTCGACTCTACAAAGAACGAGGCTTACGCGGCAGCGGCCTGTTCGCGGCGCGGGCCTTCACGCAGCGCGCGGCCGACCATGCCCACCAGCAGGTCCAGCTCCTCGCTGTCCATGCCGAAGTGCGGGGTGAAGCGCAGCGAGTTCTCGCCACCGTGGATCACGTTGATGCCATGCTGGCGCAGCCATTCCTCGGTGGAATTGGCGCCGTAGCACTTGAACTGCGGCGCCAGCTCGCAGGAGAACAGCAGGCCGGTGCCCTGCACCTTGGTGATCAGGCCGCCCAGTTCGCTCTTGAGCTGCTCCAGCTTGCGCACCGCCTCGGCACCGCGCTCGGCGATGTTGGCGCGCACCTGTGGGGTCAGCTGGGCCAGGGTGGCACAGGCCACGTCCAGTGCACGCGGGTTGCTGGTCATGGTGTTGCCATAGATGCCCTTGCGGTACAGCTGCGCGGCATGCTCGGTCACCGCCAGCACCGACAGCGGGTACTGCGCGGCGTTCAGCGCCTTCGAATAGGTTTCCATGTCCGGCGGGTCCAGGCCTTCGAAGCCCGGGTAATCGACCACCGAGAGCACGCCATGCGCACGCAGGCCGGCCTGGATCGAGTCGAGCAGCAGCAGGCTGCCATGCGCACGGGTCAGTTCGCGGGCCACGGCGTAGAACGACGGCGGCACCGAGCGGCCCGGGTCGCCTTCGCCCATCACCGGCTCCAGGAACACCGCCTCGATGAACCACTGGTTGCGTGCGGCGTCCTCGAACACCTTGCGCAGGCCAGCCTCATCGTACGGCGCCACGGTGATCACCGAATCCTCGCCACGGTAGCTGGCCAGGTGCTGCATGTAGCTCTTGCGGCTGGAATCGGAATACAGGGCAGGGCGGTCGGTACGACCATGGAAGCTGCCCTTGACCACCACGCGCTTGATCGCAGCGCCAGCGTGGCGCGCACCCGGGTCGGTCTGCAGCTTGGCGTTGACGTCGGCGATGCGCGCGGCCAGGCCGACCGCTTCGGAGCCGGAATTCAGGCACATGAAACGGGCGAACGGGCAGCCGCCACGGCGGTGGCCGATCTCGGCGCGCAGGGCGGTGATGAAGCGCTGCTGCGACAGGCTGGGGGTCATGATGTTGGCCATCACCTGCGGGCGGGCCATTGCCTCCAGCACGGCGCCCGGGGTGTGCCCGAAGCCGAGCATGCCGTAGCCGCCAGCGTCGTACAGCACGGCGCCCTTCAGGGTGACTACCCACGGGCCGCGCGCAGCCAGTGCCACGTAAGGGGTCACCGCGTCATCGGCGTAGAAATTGACGAAGCCGTCCTGCATCGCGTCGATCTGCGCCTGTTCGTCCTGCGCCAGCAGCGGCCCCAGGTCGGCCTGCACGCGCGCGAATTCCTCGGCGGCGGCGTCCACCGCGGCGATCAGCTGCGGGTGGTTGGCGGACAGGGCGGTCAGGGTGGCATCGTCCAGGCCGGAGGTGAGGCGGGTGCCGGGCTGGTTGCGCAGGGGGGCGAGGCGTTCGATGAAGCTCATTGCAGATCTCCTGAAACAATGGGTCGCACGGGTCTTCAAAAGCAAAACGCGCGTCATCACGCGCGCTTGGGGCAGGCTCGTGCAGCGGACTTCCGGCTCGATGCTAGCACTTGTTTTTTTGCGCGATAACCCCGCAAAAGCCTGCTGCATAGCAGCATTTTGCGCGACGTTCGCCGCGAAGTGCGCCGGCTCGCAGACGCTGGACGTACAATGCGCGCCATTGTCGACCTGTTGCCGCCCACTGCCTTGAAGAAGTCCGATTTCCACTACGACCTGCCGGCTGAACTGATCGCGCAGGCACCTCTGGCCGAACGTTCCGCAAGCCGCCTGCTGCTGGTACCGCCGGCGCCCGATGCTTTCACCGATCTGCAGGTGCGCGACCTGCCGTCGCTGCTGCAGCCGGGCGACCTGCTGGTGTTCAACGACACCCGGGTGATCCCGGCGCGCCTGTTCGGGCAGAAGGCCAGCGGCGGCCGCGTCGAGATCCTGATCGAGCGCCTGCTCGGCGGCCAGCAGGCACGTGCCCAGGTGGGCGCCAGCAAGTCGCCGAAGGCCGGCAGCCGCATCGCGCTGGATGCCGGTGGTGAAGCCGAGGTGCTGGGCCGCGATGGCGAGTTCTACGTGCTGCAGTTCCATGTGCCGGAATCGCTGGAACAGTGGCTGCTGCACGCCGGTCGCCTGCCGCTGCCACCCTACATCCAGCGCGAGCCGGGCGTGGACGACCGCGAGCGCTACCAGACCGTGTTCGCGCGCGAAGTGGGCGCGGTGGCGGCGCCGACCGCCGGCCTGCATTTCGACGAACCGCTGCTGGCCGCGCTGAAGGACAAGGGCGTGGACTTCGGCCACGTCACGCTGCACGTGGGTGCGGGTACGTTCCAGCCGGTGCGTGCCGATGACCTGAAGGACCACGTGATGCACCGCGAGTGGCTGAACGTCGGCGCTGAGCTGGTGCAGCAGGTGCGGCGCGCGCGCGCCGCCGGCGGCCGGGTGATCGGCGTCGGCACCACCGTGGTGCGCGCGCTGGAAAGCGCGATGCGTGATGGCGAACTGCTGCCGTTTGCCGGTGAAACGCAGATCTTCATCACCCCGGGCTACCGCATCCGCAGCGTCGACGCGATGGTGACCAACTTCCACCTGCCGGAAAGCACCCTGCTGATGATGATTTCCGCGTTTGCCGGCAAGGAACGCGTGTTCGAGGCCTACCATCACGCGATCGAGCAGCGCTACCGCTTCTTCAGCTACGGCGACGCGATGCTGCTGTTCCCGCAGGCCGACTGAAGAGGCTGGAGGCTCTGGGAGGGCGGAGACCCCTGTAGGCGCGCACCTTGGTGCGCACGCCTTCTTGGGAGACAATGGGCAACTATTTGCCCGAATGACCGCTCCATGTCCCGATTGCAGTTCCAGCTCCAGACCCACGACGGCCGTGCCCGCCGTGGCCGCCTGACCTTCCCGCGTGGCACGGTGGAAACGCCGGCCTTCATGCCGGTGGGGACCTATGGCTCGGTCAAGGGCATCCTGCCGGACCAGGTGCGTGCGCTGGGCGCCGAGATCATCCTCGGCAACACCTTCCACCTGTACCTGCGCCCGGGCCTGGACATCATCGCCGACCACGGCGGCCTGCACGGCTTCTGCCGCTGGGATGGCCCGATCCTGACCGACTCCGGCGGCTTCCAGGTGTTCTCGCTGGCCCACCGCCGCAAGATCACCGAGCAGGGCGTGACCTTCGCCTCGCCCACCGATGGTGCCCGCGTGTTCCTGGGCCCGGAAGAGAGCATGAAGATCCAGAAGGTGCTCGATTCGGACGTGGTGATGATCTTCGACGAGTGCACCCCTTACCCGGCCACCGAGGATGTGGCGCGCCGCTCGATGGAGCTGAGCCTGCGCTGGGCCCAGCGCAGCCGCAACGCGCATGACGAGCTCGGCAACGACGCGGCCCTGTTCGGCATCGTCCAGGGGGGCGTGCACACCGACCTGCGCAGCCGTTCGGCCGAGGCCCTGCAGGCGATCGGCTTTGACGGCTACGCCATCGGCGGCCTGGCCGTGGGCGAGCCGGAGCACGAGCGCAACGCCATGCTCGACCACCTGGACCCGGAGCTGCCGGGCGACCGTCCGCGCTACCTGATGGGTGTGGGCCGGCCGGAGGATCTGGTCGAGGGTGTCGCACGTGGCGTGGACATGTTCGACTGCGTGATGCCGACCCGCAATGCGCGCAACGGCCACTATTTCACCTCGTTCGGCACCGTCCGCATCCGCAACTCCCAGTACGCGCGCGACATGGACCCGATCGAGCCGGGCTGCGGCTGCGTGGCCTGCACTGGTGGCTACACCCGTTCCTACCTGCGCCACCTGGACCGCTGCAACGAGATGCTGGCGCCGATGCTGGGCACCTTGCACAACCTGTTCTATTACGAAAAGCTCATGGCCGACATCCGTGCGGCCATCGAGGCGGGAACCTTCCTGGCCTTCCGTGAGTCTTTCTACGCGGCACGCGGGGCGGTGGCCCCGCCCCTCTAGCCCGAACGCCCCCTGCCAAACGGCCCAAGGACGAACGCCCGGGGCCGTGGCATACTTCAAGGCTGACCCAGATCCGCGGTCGACACCTCGTGCCCGTGAAACGGCCGAAGCGCCGCCCAACCAAAGGACCAACGATGAACCTGCTTGCCTTCCTGATTCCCGCCGCCCACGCCCAGGCCGCCGGCGGCCAACCGCAGGGCATGGGCCTGACCACGCTGCTGTTCCCGGTCATCCTGATCGCCATCATGTACTTCCTGATGATCCGCCCGCAGATGAAGCGGCAGAAGGAGCACAAGGCCATGCTGGAGAAGATCAAGCGTGGCGATGAAGTGCTGACCAATGGCGGCATCGCCGGCATCGTCACCGACATCGGCGACAACTTCATCACCATTGAAGTGGCTGACAACGTGCGCATCCGCGTGCAGAAGGGCGCTGTCGGCAACGTGCTGCCGGCCGGTACCCTGAAGTCGGCCCAGTAAGCCACTCCCTTTCCGATGCACAACCGCGGCGCCGGGGATGGCGCCGCGCGGGACCCAAGCAATGCTCGAATTTCCACGCTGGAAGTACGTCGTCATCCTGATCGTACTGGCGCTCAGTGCGCTGTACGCGCTGCCCAACATCTACCAGAAGGACCCGGCCCTCCAGATCACCGCCAACCGTGGCGGGCAGATCGACGATGCGCTGCGCGACCGTGTGCTGGCCGACCTGAAGACGGCCGGTGTAACCCCCGTCGGTGTCGAGAAGGAAGGGGAAAGCCTGATTGTCCGCCTGCCGGACCTGAAGGCGCAGTCCGCTGCCAGCGACGCCCTGCGTGACACCGTCGGCGAGAAGTACACCGTGGCCCTGAACCTGGCCTCGACCGTGCCGGACTGGCTGGCCAAACTCGGTGGCCGCCCGATGGTGCTGGGCCTGGACCTGCAGGGCGGCGTGCACTTCGTGCTGCAGGTCGACCAGAAGGCGGCTCTGGACAAGCGTCTGGACGCCTATACCGAAGACGTGCGCAGCACCCTGCGTGACGCGCGCATTCCTTACCAGTCGGTGGAACGCCGTGCTGACAACAGCATCGTGGCCAACCTGAGCCCGTCGGCGGGTGACGATGCCGCGCAGCGTGCCCGCGCCGCGCTGGTCAAGGCGCAGCCGACCCTTGGCTACGACGTCAGCGGCAACCGCATCACGGTCACCGTGCCGGACGCCGAGATCGCACAGATCGCCAACGGTGCCATCGAGCAGAACATCAACACCCTGCGCAACCGTGTGAACCAGCTGGGCGTGGCCGAGCCGATCATCCAGCGCCAGGGTGCCGACCGCGTGGTCGTGCAGCTGCCGGGCGTGCAGGACACCGCCGAAGCCAAGCGCATGATCGGCGCCACCGCTACCCTGGAGTACCGTGCGGTGGTTGAAGGCAACGCGCAGGATGCCATCGCCGCCGGCCGCATCCCGCCGGAAGCGAAGGTCTACCAGCAGCGTGACGGCCGCGGCCCGATCCTGCTGAACAAGCGCGTGATCGTCACCGGTGACCAGATGGTCGGCGCGCAGGCCGTGACCGATTCGAACAGCGGCTCCCCGGCGGTCAGCGTGACGCTGAACAATGTCGGTGGCCAGCGCATGTTCGACTTCACCAGCGCCAACGTGAACAAGCCGATGGCGGTGGTCTACACCGAACGCGTGCCGACCGTGACCGTCGTCGACGGCCAGGAAGTGCGTGGCTTCAAGGTCAACGAGGAAGTGATCTCGGTGGCCAACATCAACGGCGTGTTCGGCAAGAACTTCCAGACCACCGGTCTGCAGAAGAAGGAAGCCGAGGACCTGGCCAAGCTGCTGAAGTCCGGCTCGCTGGCCGCGCCGATGGACTTCGTCGAAGAGCGCGTGGTCGGCCCGAGCCTGGGTGCCGAGAACGTCAAGAACGGCATGCGCGCGGTGGTGTTCGCCTTCCTGTTCACCCTGGTGTTCTTCAGCGTCTACTACCGCATGTTCGGCGTGATCACCTCGATCGCGATGCTGTTCAACCTGTTGATCGTGGTGGCGGTGATGTCGCTGTTCGGCGCGACCATGACCCTGCCGGGCTTCGCTGGTCTGGCGTTGTCGGTCGGCCTGTCGGTGGACGCCAACGTGCTGATCAACGAGCGTATCCGTGAAGAGCTGCGTGCCGGCGTGCCGGGCAAGACCGCGATCGTGACCGGTTACGAGCGTGCTTCCGGCACCATCCTCGACGCCAACCTGACCGGCCTGATCGTCGGTGTGGCGCTGTTCGCATTCGGTACCGGTCCGCTGAAGGGCTTCGCGCTGACCATGATCATCGGTATTTTCGCCTCCATGTTCACCGCGATCACCGTATCGCGTGCGCTGGCGACGCTGATCTACGGCCGCCGCAAGAAGCTCCAGAACGTGGCCATCTGACGGGACGACACGCACATGAAACTGTTTCCGCTGCACATCCTCCCGAACGACACCAAGATCGACTTCATGCGCTGGCGCCATGTCGCGATGGTCGTCACGGTCATCGTGTTCCTGGCCTCGGTCGCCATCATCGGCATCAAGGGCTTCAACTACGCGCTGGACTTCACCGGCGGCACCCTGATCGAAGCCCGCTTCGACAAGGCCGTGGACGTCGAGCAGGTCCGTACCAAGCTTGAGGAAAGTGGCTTCGACGGTGCCCAGGTGCAGAGTGTCGGTGGCAACACCGATCTGCTGATCCGCCTGGCCCCGCACGGTGAGCACGCTGCCGGTACGGGCGACGCCGCGCACGAAGACAAGGCCACCGCCGCAGCCGTGGTGAAGGCCCTGTCCACTGCCGACAACCAGGCCACCGTGCTCCGCAACGAGTTCGTGGGTCCGCAGATCGGCAAGGACCTGGCGATGAATGGCCTGTACGCCACCATCTTCATGCTGGCCGGCTTCCTGATCTACATCGCGGTGCGCTTCGAATGGAAGTTCGCGGTCACCGCCAGCATCGTGGCGATGTTCGACCTGATCGTGACGGTGGCTTACGTGTCCCTGCTGGGCCGTGAGTTCGACCTGACCGTGCTGGCCGGCCTGCTGTCGGTGATGGGCTTTGCGATCAACGATCTGATCGTGGTCTTCGACCGCGTCCGCGAGAACTTCCGCAGCCTGCGCGTGGACTCGATGGAAGTGCTGAATCGTTCGATCAACCAGACGCTGTCGCGTACGGTGATCACCGCGGTGATGTTCTTCCTGTCGGCGCTTGCCCTGTACATGTACGGCGGCAGCTCGATGGAAGGCCTGGCCGAGACGCACATGATCGGTGCGGTGATCGTGGTGCTGTCCTCGATCCTGGTGGCGGTGCCGATGCTGACGATCGGTTTCCTGCGCGTCAGCAAGCAGGACCTGCTGCCGAAGGCGAAGGACGTCGAGGCCCTGGCCCGCCGCCCGTAAGCGTTCGCGCTGCACGCAACACGCAGAGAACCCCGCGCAAGCGGGGTTTTTTGTTGGCAGGGCTTGCAGCCCTGCACCTGCAGAGGCAACAGCAACAGCAACAGCAACAGCAACAGCGGGCATTCCGTGGATTGGTGGGGCGGTGTCGGAGTGCGGG
>NZ_JAOCLC010000059.1:0-31692 GCF_029845105.1 Stenotrophomonas sp. GD03654
GAACCCACCCCGACCGACCCAATCACATGAAGCGCATTTCGCGACCAAGCCACGAGGGGCTGCGCCGTTGGCGGGAATCCCCCGCGGATTCGTTAGCCGAAAGTTAAAGATCCGTAAGCATTCTGCTGCGATCCCGCAGTCATCTGCATGCAACCGATCGTCATTAGCCTTCGTGACGTTCCAGTCAGGTTCGACGCGGTAAGCTCTCCCTCGATGAGCTCGCAGCATCGCTCATCGAGTGCAGTACGCAGTAGCAATTTGGAGGAATACATCACATGGCAATCGTTCTTTATGTCGGTGGTAGCAAGGATGGCGAGAAGGGCGTGGTGCCCTACGGCTTCAGCAAATCCCGCGCCGACACCGCGCTGGGGCCGGAGTTCTACACGGAGCGGTTCATGGAACTGCAGGGTGTCGGCAAGGTCCGCCTGATGGCCCTGGAAGGCATGCGTGACGAGATCGTCATGCAGCGCGCCGCCCGCCACTACCGCTGACCTCCGCAACACGCGGCAGGGCGCGCCCACCATCGCGCGCCCGCGCCGGCATCCCAGCCCAGGGCCAGTCCGAGCCCTCTCGTTGCCAGGATGCCGGCGTCCAATCCGGCCCCGCCGCTGAACCTCGCCCCCTGTCAATGCCTTGTCCGGCTCCGTCGTGGATTGCCAGAATGGGGTCTTCCCGAACCGCGGCACAGACCTGAAGCAATGCACGACGCCAAGAACGCACAGAGCGCGCTCGCCCAGCAGATCGCCCAGACCATCGCCGACGAGATCGGTGCCCAGTCCGCCCAGGTACGCGCCGCCGTCGGGCTGCTCGACGAGGGCGCCAGCGTTCCGTTCATTGCGCGCTACCGCAAGGAAGTGACCGGTGGCCTGGACGACACCCAGCTGCGCAATCTGGAAGTGCGCCTGACCTACCTGCGCGAGCTGGAGGACCGTCGTGCGGCGGTGCTGGCCAGCATCGGCGAGCAGGGCAAGCTCAGCGACGAACTGCGCAACGACATCCTGGCCGCCGATACAAAGAGCCGCCTGGAAGACCTGTACCTGCCGTACAAGCCCAAGCGCCGCACCCGCGCCCAGATCGCCCGCGAGGCCGGCCTGGAGCCGCTGGCCGATGGCCTGCTGGCCGACCCGACGAAGGACCCGCAGACGTTCGCGGCCACCTTCGTCGACACCGACAAGGGCGTGGCCGATACCAAGGCCGCGCTGGAAGGCGCGCGCGCGATTCTGATGGAGCGCTGGGGCGAAGATGCCGCGCTGGTCGGCGAGCTGCGCACCTGGCTGGGCGAGACCGGCGTGATCCGTGCCCGCGTGGCCGAGGGCAGGGAAACCGAAGGCGCCAAGTACCGCGATTACTTCGAGCATGCCGAGGCGCTGGCGAAGATTCCATCGCACCGCTTGCTGGCACTGTTCCGTGCGCGCCGTGAGGAGATCCTGTTCCTGGAACTGGACCCGGGCAGCGATGCCGAGGCCGGCCACCAGTACGCCGAAGGGCGCGTGGCGCGCAAGGCCGGGATTGCCGACCAGGGCCGTGCCGCCGACCGTTGGCTGCTGGATGCCTGCCGCCTGACCTGGCGCGCCAAGCTGCACTCCCATCTGTTGCTGGACCTGTTCAACCAGGCCCGCGAGAAGGCCGAGGCCGAGGCCATCGCCGTGTTCGGTGACAACCTGAAGGACCTGCTGCTGGCGGCTCCGGCCGGCCCGAAGACCGTGCTCGGGCTGGACCCGGGTATCCGCACCGGTTGCAAGATCGCCGTGGTCGATGCCACCGGCAAGCTGGTCGCCACCGACACCATCTACCCGCACGAACCCCGCCGTCAGTGGGAGCAGTCGCTGCAGACGATCAAGCAGCTGTGCGCCAAGCACAACGTCGAGCTGATCGCGATCGGCAACGGCACCGCCAGCCGCGAGACCGACAAGCTGGCCGGCGAAGCGATCAAGGCCGCTGGCAACCCGAAGCTGCAGAAGGTGGTGGTCAGCGAGGCCGGTGCCTCGGTGTACTCGGCCTCCGAGTTCGCGGCCAGGGAATTCCCGGGCCTGGACGTGTCGCTGCGTGGCGCGGTGTCGATCGCGCGCCGCCTGCAGGACCCGCTGGCTGAACTGGTCAAGATCGATCCCAAGGCGATCGGTGTCGGCCAGTACCAGCACGACGTGGATCAGTACCGGCTGGCGCGGGCGCTGGACGCGCGCGTGGAGGACTGCGTGAACGCGGTCGGCGTGTACGTGAACACCGCCTCGGCCGCGCTGCTGTCGCGGGTGTCCGGCCTGTCGGCCACGGTGGCCGAGAACATCGTGCGCCATCGTGACGACAACGGCCCGTTCAAGCGTCGCAAGGACCTGCTCAAGGTCGCGCGCCTGGGCGAGAAGACCTTCGAACAGTGCGCGGGCTTCCTGCGTATCGCCGATGGTGACCAGCCGCTGGACGCCTCGGCGGTGCACCCGGAAGCCTATCCGGTGGTCGAGCGCATCGTGGCCAGCACCGCGCGCCCGATCAAGGCGCTGATCGGTGATGGCAGCTTCCTGCGTGGCCTGAAGGCAGAACAGTTCACCGACGACACCTTCGGCGTGCCGACCGTGCGCGACATCCTGAAGGAACTGGAAAAGCCGGGCCGCGATCCGCGTCCGGAGTTCAAGGCCGCGCGCTTTGCCGAGGGCGTCGAGGACATCAAGGACCTGCGCGAAGGCATGGTGCTGGAAGGCGTCGTGAGCAACGTGGCCGCCTTCGGTGCCTTTGTCGATATCGGCGTGCACCAGGATGGCCTGATCCACATCTCGGCGCTGTCCGATACCTTCGTGAAGGACCCGCGCGACGTGGTCAAGGCCGGCGACATCGTCAAGGTGAAGGTGCTGGAGGTGGACGTGGCGCGCAAGCGCATCGCCCTGACCCGGCGCCTGGACGATACCCCCGGCCAGGCCACGAGCCGCCCTGCCCAGCGCGATGAGCGAGGCCAGGGGCAGGGGCCTCGCCGTGACGCGGGCGGCCAGAACCGTGGGCCGAACCGCGGCCAGGGCGCCGCCAGCCGTCCCGCCCAGTCCGCGCCGCCGGCCAACAACGCCCTGGCCGAGGCCTTTGCACGGGCCAGGCGCAGCTGAGGATCGTGCCCCCCGTCACGGTTGATCCGGGGCGGGGGACTTGTCGGTTTTCCCCGTGATTGCGCACACTTGCGCCTGAGGGGGGCGTTCGGCCTCCCCGCTGTCGCTGGGGAGGGCCATGACGCCAGCACGACCCGCCGTCTTCGTCGCAGGCTGCAGCGTTTCGCTGCGGTCGGCGCCTGCCCGTGCCGGCAGGGGACCGGAGTGATGGCGGGCCAGGGAAACAACGGCAACGGGCTGCTTGAGCGGCGCCTGCAGGAGCTGTCCGAAGAGCGCCGCCGGCTGGCGATGATCATCGATGGCACTGCTGCGGGCACCTGGGAATGGAACGTGCAGACCGGCGAGATGCGGGTCAACGCGCGCTGGGCCGAGATCGTCGGCTACCGCCTGGAAGAACTGGAACCGATCTGCCAGAAGACCTTCCTGAAGCTGGTGCACCCGGATGACATCGCGGTGTCCGATGCAGCGCTGGATGAGCATTTTGAAGGGCGCGCCGACAACTACGCCTGCCTGCTGCGCATGCGCCACAAGAACGGCCAGTGGATCTGGATCCAGGACCGCGGCCGGGTCTTTGAGTGGGATGGGCAGGGCAAACCGCTGTGGATGGCCGGTGCCCATGCGGATGTGACCGAGCTGCAGCAGGCCCGCCAGGATGCGGCCGAGACCCGCCAGCGCCTGCAGGCGGTGGTCGATGCCTCTGACGAGGTTGCGGTGATCGCCACCGATACCGACGGCACCATCACCCTGTTCAATACCGGCGCACAGCGCCTGCTCGGTTACACCGCGTCGGAGGTCGTCGGCCAGCGCCGCCTCGATGCCTTCCATGATCCGGCCGAACTGCAGGCCTGGTTGCAGCCGCTGGCCGATGCTGATGGCAATCTGCCCGGCGTGTTCGAGGCGCTGAGCGCGCGTGCTGACGGACAGACCTACTCGCGGCAATGGACGCTGCGGCGCAAGGATGGCCAGTCACGCCAGGTGCGCCTGTCGATCAGCCGCATGGAAGGCGCCAACGGAGCGCGTATCGGCTACGTCGGCATGGCGATCGACATTACCGAGATCCTGCAGGCGCGCGCCGAGGCGCGCCTGTCGGCGGAAAAGTTCGCCGGCGCGTTCACCAGTGCGGCGCTGGGCATGGCGCTGGTGTCGCTGGAAGGCCGCTGGCTGGACGTCAATGACGCACTGTGCCGGATCCTGGGCTACCCCCGCGAAGAGCTGCTGCAGGTCGATTTCCAGCGGCTGACCCATCCCGATGACCTGCAGACCGATCTGGCCCTGGTGCAGGACCTGCTGGCTGGGCGGCGCAGCCACTACCACCTGGAGAAACGCTACCTCGATCGCGATGGACGCGTGATCTGGGCGCGGCTGTCGGTATCGCTGGTGCGCAACGAGCACGGCGAGCCGCTGCATTTCGTGTCGCAGATCCAGGACATCAGCGCCCAGCGCAGCAGCGAGCAGCGCCTGTTCGAGAGCGAGCAGCGCAGCCGTATCACGCTGGATGCGGTGGCCGACCTGGTGCTCAGTGTCAGCCTGGATGGCCGTATCGACTATGCCAATGCCGCCGCGGTGCGCACGTTGGCGGGCGACGGTGCGCTGTCGCTGGCCGGGCACAAGGTGCAGGACGTGCTGGCGTTGACCACCGAGTACGCGCCGGGGTCGGTGCTGGACGTGTCGGTACTGCTGGATCCGGAAAGCAACGCGGTGGACCTGCATGCCGACCTGCTGCTGCGCCTGGGTACTGCCACGGTGCCGGTGGACCTCACCCGCGCCTGGTTGCGCGATGACGAGGGCCACGTTCGCGGCGCGGTCTGGGTGCTGCGCGACGATACCCAGCAGCGTGCCCGCCAGCGCGAGGCACGGCACCTGGCCGAGATCGACCCGCTGACCGAACTGAGCAACCGCCGTGGCTTCGAGGTGCACCTGCAGCAGGCGATCACCCGCGTTGAACGTACCGGCCAGGCCGCGTCGCTGATGTACATCGATCTGGACAGGTTCAAGCCGATCAATGACACCTGGGGCCATCTGGCCGGCGATGCCGTGCTGTGGGCGGTGGCCAGCGTGCTGCGTCACGGGGTGCGCGATTCGGACGTGGTGGCGCGGCTGGGCGGCGACGAGTTCGCGGTGATCCTTTCCGGGTGTACGCCGCGCCGCGCGGCCCGCATCGGCGGTGAACTGCTGCACACCTTGGCATCGCTGTCGATTCCGTGGGACCGGGACCGCCTGCATGTGGGCGCCAGCATCGGTATCGCGCCACTGGCGGGTGGGATGAGCGTGGACCAGGCTGTGGCGGCGGCTGATGCCCAGTGCTACCGGGCCAAGGCAATGGGTCGCAACAACGTGCAGGTGCAGGGCGAGGCCAGTGAGCTGCCGGGCGACGACATCGACCCGGCCGACGGCTGATCTCAGTCTGTGAGAGGGCGTGCGCGAATACTCCGCGCACTTCCCCTCGTACAGGTGACCCCATGAATGTCTGCAATCCGGTAACGGTGCGTGCCTTCGCCCCGGCTCTGGTTGGCTGGTGCCTGGCCCTGGCCGCCTGCCTGCGTGCGGAACAGCTGCGCGGCGATCTGCACGCGCAGGCCCTGCTGCCTGTACTGCAGGGCGGCGCGGCCGCCCTGCTGGTGTTCACGCTGTCCTGCATCGGTGCCGCCAGCATCGTGTTGTGGCGGGCGGGCAGGAACGCAGTGGAGTGATGCGGTGGAGGGTGACCGCATCCCCATGTCATGTTGCGTCAGCGTAATACTTCATCCGAACTGACCAGCTGCACATCGTGCATCAGGTTGAGGTAAGCCTCGTAGTAGCCCTTGTGCGAGGCGCCGACGATGGTCAGCATGCGGGTGCCTGGGTGCTGGCCCAGCACATCCCGCATGTTGGCGACCATGCGCAGGTTGCGGGTTTCCCAGTAGCCCACATAGTTGCGGCCGAAGCCCTCGGGAGATGGTTCCACCAGGGTCGCACCGAAGTCGCTGTTGTAAGCCATCATCGCGGCGTCCGAGGTGTTGTAGGCGCGATACATCGCGAGCAGCCCCTCGGGTTTGTCGAGGTTGGCTTCGAGCGGCTCGTCAGCGGCCATTCGCGTCTTGACGAATGGATTGTCCCAGGCGGCCCGGATGGCTGCGATGTAGGCTTTCCTTCGCGATTCCGGCGTGGGCGAATCCGCGGTGTGGTCGTCGACCGACCACAGCCGTTCCAGCCCCAGCCGTGCGGCCAGTACCCCTGCGACCATGCCCACTTCGTCCGGCCTGGCCATGCGGGTGTCGAGGTAGCGCACCAGCTCGGGCGTCAGGCTGTCACCGGCACGACGCTCTTCACTGGGTAACCGCAGCCACTGCACGACGGCCGAACCGTTCTCGCCCGCAGCGAGGAAAACCGCGGCCAATCGGCGCCGCTGGGCGGCGCTGGGTTCGCTCGGCCAGTCCGCAAGCAGGCGTTCCATCTCGGCATTGGCGCTGGGAACGTCCAGGCCGGTCGCGGCCTGCGCCGGTGCTGGATCGACGCAGTAGTCCTCGACACTTCCGGCGTAGCGGCCTGGATTGCGGCGCATGAAGTCGCACTGCAGGCCGGACAGGTTCTCCACCGCGATCACCGTTGGCTGCCAGGCCTGCAGTCGCTGCAGCAGGGGCTCCAGCATTGCTGGCTTGAAGGTCTTCGGCAGGCTGGACAGGTGCGGGCTGCCCAGCACCAGTACCTCGTTCGGGCGACCGGCAGGCGGACCCTTCAGCTGGTCGGGATGGAAGGACGGCCGATAGGCGGCATCGGCAGCCAGGGCACCGGTACTGCACAGTCCCAGGAAGAGGTAGCTGGCCAAGCGTGTAAGCATGTGATCTCCGTGTCCGTGAATATCCTTCAGATCACTGCATGCTGGCCGTTTCCCGGCGTCCGGGAATCCCCCGTTGGTCATGGCCCTTTCGGCTTGCGCTGCACGCGCCTCATGAGCGAGGCTGGATGCAATGAAATCGTGGTGCAGGACATGACCTCAGGCAACCGGGTGATCGAAAGTGCGAGGTTGTGCCTGCGGCCTTTCACGGCGGAGGATGCCGATGAGGTGTTCGCAGCGATCACGCCGGGGCTGACACGCTACATGGCCTTCGAGCCGCCGCCGTCGGAGCAGGCCTTCACTGCGGTCTGGCAGGCGTGGTTGCCCACCATCGCCGAGGGGACGGACATCACCTTTGTCATCCGCCGACGTGACGATGGCGCCTTCCTTGGTCTGGCCGGCCTGCATCGAACCATGGACGCCGAACCCGAACTCGGCATCTGGATCGATGAAGCGATGCATGGCCAGGGCTACGGCCGGGAAGCCGTGGCGGCGGTGTGGTCGTGGGCTTCCGGGCGCCTGCGATGCGCGGCATTCCGCTATCCGGTGGCCGAGCAGAACGCGCCGAGCCGGCGTCTGGCCGAATCCCTGGGGGGCGTGCCCGTCGCGCGTGAGCAGGAAGTGAAGTACACGGCGATCGTCTATCGCATTCCTGCGCGCATGCCTGGAGTTGCGACGGACGTCGCGGAATCCCGCTAAAGCCCCGAATCCCATCGCCGATATCCCCTCTGGATCCCGCTCCAGTCCCCCGCTGCAGGACCCCAGGCTGCCCCCGATGGGCGGTCCGCGCTGTGTGTTCCGCCGTTGCCTATGCCGATCGCACCCGCACCAGACGTTCTTGCCAGCCGCTCGAGGGGTGCCTGCCGGTACCTGTAGTCCCAAGCAACTGAAGTTGCCGCCGGGCATCCCGCCCGTCGGGTCGCAACCGCTTACCGGACACCGAGGATCAGACAATGCTCATTCCAGGCTTCACGGCGGGCGCGCAGGCGCCGGCCGAGCTGCATACCCGTTGGTCGCCGTGGCGCGCGCTGCTGGGCGCCCTTGCTCCGCATCAGCGCACCCGCACCGAGCCGGCGGCAACCGACCGCGCCGAACTGGAAGCGCAGGTCGCGGCGCTGCATCGCGTGCAGGCGGTCATCGAGTTCGCGCTCGATGGCACCATCCTGCAGGCCAACGACAATTTCCTGCAGGCAATGGGCTACCGGCTGGAGGAGATCCAGGGCAAGCACCATTCACTGTTCGTCGATGCCGAGCAGGCGCGCAGCGCCGAATACCGCGACTTCTGGGCGCGGTTGGGGCGCGGCGAATATGACGCCGGACAGTATCGGCGCTTCGGCAAGGGCCAGCGCGAGATCTGGATCCAGGCGTCGTACAACCCGGTCCTGGATCGTCAGGGACGGCCGTACAAGGTGGTCAAGTTCGCCACCGACATCACCGCGCAGAAACTGCAGGCGGCCGATTCGGCCGGGCAGCTGGCCGCGATCGCCAAATCGCAGGCGGTGATCGAATTCAGCATGGATGGGCGCATTCTCTCGGCCAACGAGAACTTCCTCACGGTCACCGGCTACAGCCTGGATGAAGTGCGCGGGCAGCATCATTCGCTGTTTGTCGAGCCGGATCACCGCAGCAGTGATGAGTATCGTCGCTTCTGGGAGAAACTCGGACGCGGCGAATACGATGCCGGCCAATATCGTCGCTTGGGCAAGGGCGGGCGCGAGGTATGGATCCAGGCCTCCTACAACCCCATCCTCGACCTCAACGGGAAGCCGTTCAAGGTCGTCAAGTACGCGACCGACATCACCGCGCAGGTGCATGAGAACCAGGCCATGCAGCGCGCGGTGGCGCAGACCCGGGAGGTGGTGGCGGCTGCCAAGCAGGGCGATCTGACCCGGCGCATTGCGATGAAGGACAAGCAGGGTTCGATCGCGGAGCTGTGCGAGGGCGTGAACTCGCTGGTCGAGGCGATGGCGGCGATCATTGGCCAGATCAAGTTCGCTGCCGACACCATTGCGGTGGGCGCGACCGAAATCGCGCAGGGCAACAGCGATCTGTCGCAGCGCACCGAACAGCAGGCCGCCTCGCTGGAGGAGACCGCTGTTTCGATGAAGGGCCTGGCCGAGACCGTGCAGCGCACCGCCACCAACGCCCGCCAGGCCACCCAGCTGGCCGGTGGTGCGGCCGATGTCGCTGCGCGTGGTGGCAGCGTGGTGCATGAGGTGGTCGAGACAATGGCGGTGATCAATGCGTCGTCGCGGCGCATCGTCGACATCATCGGCGTGATCGACGGCATCGCCTTCCAGACCAATATCCTGGCGCTGAATGCAGCGGTGGAGGCCGCACGTGCCGGTGAGCACGGCCGTGGCTTCGCCGTGGTCGCCACCGAGATCCGCGAGCTGTCGCAGCGTTCGGCCAGCGCAGCCAAGGAGATCAAGCACCTGATCGACGAGTCTGTTGCCAATGTGGGGGCCGGCACCGCCCAGGTCGAGAGCGCGGGCCGCACCATGGATGAAATCGTGACCAACGTCCGCCGGGTGAGCGACCTGATGACCGAGATCAGTACCGCCTCGCAGCAGCAGAGTGATGACATCCAGCAGATGAACCATGCGGTCGATCTGATCGACCAGGGAACCCAGCAGAACGCAGCGCTGGTCGAGGAGGCCTCGGCGGCGGCACGCAGCATGGAGGAACAGTCGGCGCAGCTGCTGCAGACCGTGGCGAGCTTCCGTGTGCAGGGCGGGGGCGGCCATCCGCATGGGGTGGCCGCGTTGCACGCGGTCTAGGCGCGGCGTCCGGCAGTCGCGACCCCGGCCGCCTTGGCCGGGGCGAGCTGCACGCAGTTGCGGCCGGCGTGCTTGGCCCGGTACAGGGCCTGGTCGGCGCGGTCGACCAGATCATCCGGCTCGCGCTCGTCGCTGGCGGACTGCCAGGCGACGCCGACGCTGATGGTCACGTGGCCGTCCGGGGCGGGCAACGCCGCGTATTCGACGGCAGCGCGCAGTCGCTCGCCCAGATCCAGTGCATGCGAGGTGTCGGATGAGGGCAGGGCGGCGATGAACTCCTCGCCGCCGTAGCGGGCCAGCAGGTCATCACCGCGCTGCAGGCAGCCGTCGAGGATCGCGGCAACGGCGCGCAGGCGGCGGTCGCCCTCAGGGTGACCGTAGGTGTCATTGAGCCGCTTGAAGTGATCGATGTCGATCATCAGCACGGCCAGGCCCAGGCCCTGGCGGCGGGCGCGGCGGTGGGCCGCGCCAAGCGATTCATCGAAGCTGCGCCGGTTGCCCAGCCCGGTCAGCGGATCGCGCCGGGCCAGCGTTTCCAGCTCATCGCGCTGGCGCTGGATCTCGGCCTGGCTCAGCACGCTGCGCAGCGCATAGCCGAGCAGGGCGCCGATGAATCCGATCGTGGCCAGGGTCGGCTGCAGGCGTGCGACCAGCAGCGCCACCATCATCAGCAGCAGCGGCAGCATCAGCGGCACACCGGCATCGACGATGCGGCGCAGGTTGGGCGATACCGGCGCTGCAGGGCGGCGGCGGTTGCTGCCTGCCATGATCGCCAGCAGTACGAACAGTCCGCTGATCAGCAGGTCCTGCCAGTTGCCGTCCGGCGCCTGCGGCTGGTAGGTGTTGATGTAGAAGGCCAGCAGGAAGTAACCCAGCGCGTAGATCGTCAGCGTCCGGAAAAAATCCCGGCGATCCGCATTGTCCTCGGCCAGGAAGCGGATCAGTGCGAAGCAGAACACCAGGCTGTTCTGCACGTTGCTCATGGTGTTCAGGCATTGCGTCCACAAGGCGGTGTTCAACGGAGCCATTGCCCGCGCATGCATGTAGTACAGCAACCACAGCAGCGCGATGATCCCGAAGTCCACTGCACGGATGTAGCGGTTCCCGCCCCCCGGGCTGGCAGCGGCGTAGATGAGTGGAATCCGGTAGAACACGTACAGGATCAACGATGAGGCGGTCATCTGCGCAGGGGAGAGGCCGGCCACGTTCCGGTACAGCAGGGCCAGCAATGCAAGCGCGAACAGGGCGACGGCGGCGCCCAGCGTCCGCCATTGGCAGGCGGCCTGGCTGCAGCGTGCGCGCCGCAGACAGGCCAATGCGGCCAGCAGCGGCGCGGAGATCAGCAGGAGGTAGGAGCCGACCGGGTCCTGGGGGCCGATCAAAGCGATGGCAAGCGCGTGCACGACCAGAAAAAACAGTGCAGCACGCAGCGTCATGCATTCCCCCGCCCACAGATACGGCGGGATCACGATAGGCAGATGTACCTGCGGCTGGCAAGAAAAGTGTGATGCGCATCGAATGCGAACCTTGTCGAAAGTCGCAATTGTGTGTCAGGGGGATGACCTAGCCATGCCTTTGAGGTGGGCGTACATCCAAAAGTCACGGGGCTGTCCCCGTACCCGCCGGTAGGCGCTCAGGAGCCCTTCGCGCTGCATGCCCAGGCGTTCCAGCACGGCGATCGAGCGGATGTTGCTGTCCAGCACGGTCGCCTGGATACGGACCAGGGCGCGTGCGGAATGACCCCATTCAAGCACCGCGCGTGCCGCCTGCGTGGCCAATCCCTGTCCCTGCCAGTGGGGGTCGAGGTCATAGGCGAGCTCGCCGCGGCCATGCAGGAGGTCGATGCCGTTCAGGCCGAAGGTGCCGATCAGCCGGTCGCCTGAATCCACCAGTCCCCAGCGCTGGTCGGGGGACGTGGGCAGGTAACCGGCGATCAGCTGGCGCAATGCGGCTTCCGAGACCTCGTTCCAGCTGGTGTGTTCGATCACGCCCGGTAGAGACAGGTAGCGGGACCATGCGGCCGCATCATCCACCCGCAGGGCGCGCAGGCGTGCGGGCAGGGTGTCTGGAAGTGACGGCAGACGTGAGGCAGGCATGCCGGGCAGTGTGGTCACTCCGTGCCTGGAAAAGCAAAAGGCCAGGTCGGGGACCTGGCCTTTGATGCTGTGGTGCCGGTGAAAGGACTCGAACCTTCATGGGGTCACCCCCGGCTGATTTTGAGTCAGCTGCGTATACCATTCCGCCACACCGGCAGGCAGCGTGCGAGTGTAACCGAGGTCGGCAGGGCTTTCATAGAGGCAAGGCCGATCGGGGCGCTTCCTGTCGGCATCGGCTCTGTGATGGCTATACTGCGGCGGCTTGAATGCCTCCAGGAGCGGTAGCCGATGACAGTGTTGCAGGACCTGAGGGTGCTGGTGGTCGAGAACGACGAGATGAGTGCCGCACTGCTGCAGATGCAGCTGGTGCATGCCGGCGCGACCGTGGTCGGGTTGGCGGCGAGCGTGGATGAGGCACTGCGCCTGTTGAAGGAAAGCTCTCCAGACGTGGCTCTGCTCGATTACCGCTTGGCCCGGAACGAGACCAGTGAGCCGGTGGCTGCCGCGTTGTCGGCACGCGGTGTGCCGTTCGTACTGGCGACCGGGATGCTGGCCGAGCAGTTGCCGGCGTCGATGCTGACCGGCGTGCTGCTGGTCAAGCCGTACCTGTCGGCGGATCTGTGCCAGGCGCTGGTGCGTGCCGTGGGTCGCTCCCGGGTCAAGGCCTGAGGCCTGTGTTTCAGCCTGCTTCCTCGTACACGTAGCGGATGTCCTCACGGTCGTCGAGGATCCGGTACTGCCGGGCCAGGTCATCCGGATCGGGATTGAGCCAGGCGTCCAGGTGCTCCCTGCGGATCGGCACGACGCCGCGGTCGTGGCCTGCAGCGGCGACGTCGTGTGGAGGGGTGTCGGTGATCGTGGCGAATGACAGCAGGCGACCTTCCGGGCCCTCCCATTCCGCCCACAGGCAGGCCAGCAGCAGGTCGCGCTGTGGATCGGGGCGGAACTCCAGCACCACGTCATCCTCCTTCTCGCCGGCGTCGAGCGTGCGCCCGGCGATGGCGTGGCGGGGTACGTGTTCGTAGAACGCCTGCACCACCACCACGCCATGGCGCAGGCCGAACGCGCCGCGCCAATAGCCTTCCAGGCTGTCGCGCCGCGCGTTGTAGGTACCCGGATAAAGCACGTCGTTGCGCGCGGGCTTGTCCGGCAGCCGGCACTGGTAACGCATCGGCTTGATCACGCGCTTGCCGTTCTCGCTGACCATCACCGGTGCGTAGGTGCCTGGGAAGATGCGGTTGTCGCGTGGCAGCAGCTGTACCCGGTGCAGGTCTTCCAGGCGGGACTGCGCGCGCTCGATGCGATTGCCGGCCACGCGCAGGTCGTTGCGTGCCTTCTGGGTGGGGCGGGTCGCCAGGGTGGCGTTGGCGATATCGCGCCGCTCGCGCTGGCGCGACAGCTCCGCCTCGAGATCCTGGCGTTCCTGCGCATGCCATTGCTGGATCTTTGCAACGATGTCACGGCCCTGCTCGGTGCGCGCAGCGGCAAAGCCGTCGTCCATGGCCTTGGGCGTCTTCGGGCGCTTCTTGCCGGGATCGTGTGCGTACAGCTCCGCGAATTCTTCCAACGACAGGATGGCGCCGAACTCGCGGACCAGCTTGGCGTAGTCGGCGCGGATCAGGGCGGAATAGCACATGGATGTTCTGCCGGCATGGGTCGCAGCGGCTGCGACGTGGATGCGGCAGGATAGCCCGACCTACAGGGAGATACTGCATGAACAATTCCATCGCCTGCCAATTCCGCGAGGGCGTGCCCACGGTCGAGGACTACTGCCAGCTGCGTGTACTGGCGGGCCTCAGCGCCAAGAGCCAGGAGGCGGCAACGCGCGCACTGCCCAATACGCTGTTTGGTGTCTGTGCGTACCAGGGCAGCGAGCTGGTGGCGATGGGGCGCATCGTGGGTGATGGCGGTTGCCACCTGCAGGTCTGCGATATCGCCGTGCTGCCACGGCTGCAGGGACAGGGGCTGGGCAAGGAGGTGATGCGCCGCCTGGATGGCTGGATGCAGGCGAACCTGCCGCCGTCGGCATACGTCAGCCTGCTCGCCGATGGTGAAGCGCATCGTTTGTACGCGCAGTTTGGTTTCGCGCCCACCGCGCCGGCATCGATCGGAATGTATCGCCGGTTCTGAGGTGTGGTCGAGGTGAGGCCATCCATGCATGGCGCGGATCTACTGCAGGAGCCCGGTAGATCCATGCCATGCATGAATAGGACGGTTTGACGGCAGATCGCAGGCAAAGAAAAACCCCGGCCGAAGCCGGGGTTTCAAATAATTGGCGTCCCCACGGGGATTCGAACCCCGGTCGCCACCGTGAAAGGGTGATGTCCTAGGCCTCTAGACGATGGGGACGCACGAAAACTTCAAGTTGTAGATGCTTCGACGGCCTAATGTCGAAGTGGTGGAGCCAAGCGGGATCGAACCGCTGACCTCCTGCATGCCATGCAGGCGCTCTCCCAGCTGAGCTATGGCCCCATGAAACTCCGGATGATCTGCCGGGAGCAGAGTCCGTTTTGAAACTGGCGTCCCCACGGGGATTCGAACCCCGGTCGCCACCGTGAAAGGGTGATGTCCTAGGCCTCTAGACGATGGGGACGCACGAAAAACTTCAAGTTGTAGAACCTTCGACGGCCTAATGTCGAAAGTGGTGGAGCCAAGCGGGATCGAACCGCTGACCTCCTGCATGCCATGCAGGCGCTCTCCCAGCTGAGCTATGGCCCCGTGTTACCGAGCCGCCTATCATACCTGCGTGTTCACGTTTGTGGAAGTCTTTTTTGAACTTTTTTCGTTCCGGTTCAACCGCAACCACGAGGGCAGGGGAACCGCAACGCCACAAGCTGAATGCCGGTAGGCGGTGAACAAAAAAGACCCGGTTATCGGCCGGGTCCTCGTTGTTCGTGATGAGTGGCGTCCCCACGGGGATTCGAACCCCGGTCGCCACCGTGAAAGGGTGATGTCCTAGGCCTCTAGACGATGGGGACGCAATTCTCATCAATGTTCTTTAGCGACCTTTCGACGGCCTAATGTCGAAAGATTGGTGGAGCCAAGCGGGATCGAACCGCTGACCTCCTGCATGCCATGCAGGCGCTCTCCCAGCTGAGCTATGGCCCCACGTCGCTGAGGAGCGAAATAATAGCCTTGCCCCAGGGGGTTGGCAAGCATTTGTTGCACTTTTCTTCACGTGCGCCGCAACGCCGTTATCGGTCGTCCATGCTTATGCATTGTCGTCGGTCAGTGCCGCCAGAATCGGGCACTGGTCCAGCGAGCCGTGGCCGGGGCAGGCGTCGACCAGCTGTGACAGCGCGGCGTGCATGCGCTGCAGCTCGGCCATCCGTCGCGCGATGTCCTGCAGGCGGGCCTGCGCAGTGTCGCGCACGCTGCCCATGTCCTGCTGATGGCGATCGCTGAGTGCGAGCAGTTCGCCGATTTCCTCCAGGCTGAAGCCCAGCGCCTTGGCACGGCGGATGAAGCGCAGCCGGCGCAGGTCCGGCTCACCGAAGATGCGGTAGCCCCCGGCCGAGCGGGCCGCTGTCGGCAGCAGCTGCTGCCGCTCGTAGTAGCGCACCGTGTCGATCGGCACGCCCGCCTGGCGGGCCAGTTGTCCAATGTTCATCGCGGATTCCTGCGGATGCTGTGGCCATTGTGAAGCCTTGAGTCTGGTCGAGGGTCAAGGCTTTGCGCCGATGTGCGCATTCAGCGCACTTTGCAACTTTCTTCATAGCCCTGCCGTCGGACCAGTTCCTACCCTTCGCCTGAACCGGCCATTCAATGGCCTGCAACGAACCGAGGAGGTGGTCAGTGGATGGAATCAGGAACGAAGGATTCGTCGAGGTCGCGGTGGTCGAGTACCCGGGAGGCGACCCGTCCGCGGCATCGGTGCTGGCGGAAATGGCCCACGTCGCCAATCGCCTCGCCCAGCAGCAGCGCCGACCGTTCAAGCGCGTACTGGTTACGCGCTGGATCGTACCGGCCAGCCAGACCGGCGTGCATCGCATTGCCGGTGCGGAAATGCTCGAAGCCGCCATTCCTGCGGTGATCGCGGTTCCCGGCCAGATCAGTCCCGGAACCTGCCTGCGTGCCGAAGAAGTCCTGCTGGACTGGCTGCGTGCCCACTACGACGGTGGCAGCCTGCTGGCGGCCGCCAGCGATGGGGTGAGTGTGCTGGCGCGTGCCGGCCTGCTGGCCGGGCGAACGGTCAGCGGGCCCGATCTGGTGCGGCATCCCGGATTGCAGGCGCAGTCGATGAGCTGGGTACCCAGTGAGCGTGCGCTGGTTGACGATGGCGATCTGCTGACGGTCGGCGGTTTGCAGGCCTGGCGATTCCTGGGCCTGCGGCTGCTGTACCGGCTGCACGGGCAGGGGGTGGCGAGCGCGGTCGCGCAACAGCTGGGCATCACCGTGCCAGCGGGCATCCAGCAGGATCTGGAGCGTTTCAGTGCCAATTTCGCCCATGGCGATCGCGATGTGCTGAAGGCGCAGCGGTGGCTGCATACCACTGCGGCACGAGGCGCCACCCTGGCGGCCATCTGTGAGGTTTCCGGGTTGGAGCCGCGCACGCTGCAGCGACGTTTTCTCCGGGCCACCGGTCTGCGCCCGATCGAGTACTGCCAGCGGCTGCGCATTGCCAAGGCCCAGACCCTGCTGCAACAGGGGGCCGGTATCGACGAAGTTGCCTGGGGCGTGGGCTATGCCGATCAGAGCGCTTTCCGGCGCCTGTTCCTTCGTATCGTGGGCATGACGCCGGCCAACTATCGTCGCCACGTCAGCAGCAAGCGGCGAGAGAGGCCTCTGATGCCCTCGGTCGCAGGCAGTCTGCGCGGGTTGCAGGCACCGTCGGGCGTGCAGTTGGGGCGAAGTGCCGCGTGATGCCTGATATCGGGCGGCGCTTGCAACCTGGGCGCGACGCTTCGACCATGCAGGCAGTGGACGATTGAGCAGGTGGATTGATGTCGAGTGTTGGACCGGTACCCATGCCGGTGGTGTTGATCCTCGTTTGCATGTTGCTGGCGATGGCTGTGGCCCGTCTGTGGCCACGGAGGGAAGACGAAAGACCGCTGCCATCGGCAGCAAGCATGGTGTTGGACATGCTGCTGATCGGCCTGTTGTGTGGCCGCCTCAGTTTTGTCGCCCTGAACATCGCGCTCTATCGCGAAGCTCCCTGGAGCATTCTGCAGATCGCCGACGGTGGCTATCACCTGGTGGTGGTGCTGGTGGCAGGACTGGCATGGGGTTTGTGGCGCTTGCGGCCGTGGCCCACGCTGCGTATGCCGGTGCTGATCAGCGCTCTGATCGGCGTGCTGCTCTGGGCGGGTGGCGGTCAGGTGCTGTCGGCCTGGCAGGAGCGGCAGATGCCATTGCCGGTGTTGCAGGTAACGGACCTTCAAGGCGGCGAGGTCGATCTGCAGCAGTTCCGGGGCAAGCCGCTGGTGCTGAATCTGTGGGCCACATGGTGCGGGCCCTGCCGGCGCGAAATGCCCGTGTTGGCGGTGGCACAGCAGGCACATGCCGATGTGCAGTTCGTGTTCCTCAATCAGGGTGAAACCCTGGATGAGGTCCAAGGTTTCCTCGCCAGCGAACGACTGGCGCTGGGCAACGTGTTGCTGGACGATGACACTGCCGCTTCAACTGTGCTGGGCGTGCAGGCCTATCCTTCCACGCTCTTCTTCGATGCCGACGGGCGCCTGCGTGAACTGCACCTGGGCGAACTGACTGCGGCCGGTCTTGAACACAAACTGCGCCGGCTGCGGTAGCCTGCCCGGGCATCTCACTACGGAGTTCCCATGTTGTCGACTTCCATGCGCATCGCTCCGGCGGTGCTGTTGCTGCCGGTCATGCTGGCATTGGCCGCCTGCAGCCAGGCCCAGACCCCACCGGGCAAGGCGGCCCCGGCAGCAACTGCTCCGGCTGCTGCGACCAAGGGTGACCGTCCTGCCGTGCTGAAGGGTATCGAGAAGCACGGTTTCGAGGTGGTTGCCGAGTTCGATGCGCCGGGTGGCCTGCGTGGCTTTGCGGGCGTGGTGGGTGGCCAGCAACCGGCCGCGGCCTATGTCACGGCCGATGGCAAGCACGTACTGGTGGGCAGCCTGTTTGATGCCGAGGGCAATGACGTCGCGGCCGAAGCCGTGGAGAAACTGGTTGCCGCGCCGATGTCGGCCAAGATGTGGACCAAGCTGGAGGCCAGTGCCTGGGTGCGTGACGGCAAGGCCGATGCGCCGCGCGTGGTCTATACCTTCAGTGATGCCAACTGTCCGTACTGTCACAAGTTCTGGGAAGCCGCACGGCCGTGGGTCGATGCCGGCAAGGTGCAGCTGCGTCACATCATGGTCGGCGTCATCCGCGAGGACAGCCCGGCCAAGGCGGCGGCCATCCTCGCTGCACGTGACCCGAGCGCGGCGCTGCTGCAGAACGAGCACGATTTTGATCGCGGTGGCATCAAGGCGCTGCCGAACATCAGCCGTGAGATCGCCGGCAAGCTCGACGCCAACCAGGTGTTGATGATCGAGATGGGCTTCCAGGGCACGCCGGGCATCCTGTTCCAGGACGCACAGGGCCAGGTGCAGCGTCGAGCCGGCCTGCCGCAGGGCGCTGACCTGCAGACGGTGCTGGGCCCACGCTGAGTTGCGCCTTTCATCGTGAATGACCCACGGGCCCGCATGGCAGCATGCGGGCCTGTTGCTTTCCGTGATCAGGAACGATGTGCGGCCTGCGCATCATCTGTTCGTCGTCACGTCTGAATAGTGACTGACATCAAGCCTCGCGCCTTGATTCCAATCAAGGCCAAAAACGACAGGTGAGCTAGCCTTTGACGCATGGATTACAGCGTCAACGCGCGATGGATGTCGCGCTCGCCAAGCCCTGATCGGGGCCGGTCGGCTCAGCCATTCACGACACTCTCACCCTGCGCTTGTTACCCAGACCGCTGCGGTCGCCACCTCTCTGGCAGCGCGGCCTTGATGGCGTCGACATCGGTACAGGCAGGGCAGTGTCACGGTCCTGTTGTCTGTCATGCGCAGGCTGACCGGTGTCGTCGACGCAGTATCCGCATTTCCAGCAACAGCGGCGCGAAGCCGGGGTGGCACATGCGTGCGTCCCGTCAGCGCGAATCAAGTGTTCGTCCAGGGAGGATGCAATGCGCGTGGCGGTACTGAGTCTGGCCTGCTTGACCGCACTGGCGATCACGCCGGCGTATGCACAGACAGTCGACAAGGAGGACGCACAGGCGCTGCGTCGTGAGATTGCGGCCATGCGCCAGGCGCTGGAGGGCATGCAGCAGCGGTTGGATCGCCTCGAGCAGCGCGATGGAGCTGTTGGGCCCGCCACTGCGCAGGCGCCCGCATCGGTGGTCGCGCCCGCCAGCACTACCCATCTGCTGCATCCCACCCAGGTGCCGGGCGTGGCACAACCCGTACTGCCGCAACGCGAATCGGTGGCCGATCCGTCCACCGCCGCATCGCGACCGGACAGTGCGGCTGGTCCAACCGATCCTGACCTGAAGGGCTTCTTCGCCATTCCCGGTACCGACACGGTGATCCGCATCGGCGGCTACGCCAAGCTGGATGCCATTGCCGATTCGCGTGCAGCGGGTGACGAGGATCAGTTCATTCCCTCGTCGATGCCGGTGGGTGGCAGCCATCGCGATGTTTCCAACTTCAACATCCATGCCAAGCAGACCCGCTTCAGCTTCGAGGCGCGGCGCCCGACCACGCACGGCAACCTGCGCTTCTACCTCGAGAACGACTTCTTCGGCAGCAGTGACGGCTACGAATTCCGCCTGCGCCATGCCTATGGCCAGCTGGGCAATACCTACGCCGGCTACGGCTACTCCAGCTTCATGGATGCGGACAGCCTGCCCGACACTTTGGATTTCGCAGGGCCTGGCGGTGCTGGATACCTGCTGGTGGCGGGCATTCACCACAGCTTTGCGATGGGCAAGGGCAACACCCTGACCGTCGCCGCCGAAGATCCGAAGACCGAACTGGCGGGTGCCAGCGATGAGCGGGCCGCGGTGAACCGGCTTCCTGATGTGACGGTGACCGCGCGCATGGAGCGTGATTGGGGCCACCTGCAGCTGGGTGCGGTGGCACGCAGCCTGGCCTATGACGGCGACGGCGAGCGTGACCGGCGCATGGCCGGCGGCCTGCAGCTCAGTGGTTCGGCATCGGCGGGCGAGCGCGACCTGGTGCTGTTTGGCGTGCTCGGCGGGCGCGGCCTCAGCCGCTATACCGCCGACCTGACCGGCTCCGGGCTGGACGCGGTGGTCGGTGCCGATGGCCGCCTCGACGCGCTCGACCTGCACGGCGGCTTCGTCGGCTACACGCATTACTGGTCCGAGCTGTGGCGTTCGAACCTGATCTTCGGCCAGCTGACCCTGGAGCGGAATGCCGCGCTGGCGGCCGAGGCTTTCCGGCAGAGCCGCTACGGCGTGTTCAACCTGATCTGGAGCCCGGCGCCCTCGTGGACGATGGGCATGGAGCTGCTGTACGGCCGCCTGGAACAGCAGGGCGGCGCGCGCGGCGACACGGTCCGGGTGCAGGGGAGCCTGCAATACAACTTCATCAAATAGACGCCAGCGGTCGTACGCCAGCGTAACCCGTCCCCACGCCCGGCTGCACCGGGCTCATGCCTGTACAGGAGATTGTCATGGCAGAAGCAAAGAAAATCGGGGTGGTCGGAGCCACCTTCCTCGTCGCCGGCAACATGATGGGCTCAGGCGTGTTCCTGTTGCCCTCCAGCCTGGCCAAGATCGGTACCGCCTCGATCTGGGGCTGGCTGATCACCACCGCCGGTGCGCTGTTGCTGGCCTTCGTGTTCGCCAAGCTGGGCAAGCTGGCGCCCAAGGCAGGCGGTCCCTATGCCTACGCGCGTGACTGGTTCGGGCCATACATGGGCTTCCAGACCAATACCATCTACTGGTTCGCCAACTGGATCGGCAACGTCGCCATCCCGATCGCGGCGGTCGGCTATTTCAGCTACTTCTTCCCGATCCTGTCCGAGCCGCTGGTGCGCTGCATCGCGGTGCTGATCCTGGTGTGGGCGCTGAGCTTCGCCAACATGATCGGCCCGGCCTTCGTCAGCCGCGTGCAGACGGTCACCACCAGCTTTGCGCTGGTGCCGATCCTTGGCATCGCCATCTTCGGCTGGTTCTTCTTCGATGCCGACATCTTCAAGGGTGCCTACAACGTGTCCGGTGAGTCGAACTTCGGCGCGATCTCCAGTGCTGCAGCCCTCACCCTGTGGGCTTTCATTGGTGTCGAGTCGGCTTCGGTGACTGCTGGCGTGGTCGAGAACCCGGAAAAGAACGTGGCCCGCGCCACCCTGGCCGGTGTGTTCCTGGCCGCCGTCGCGTACATCGCCAGTTCCTCGGTGATCATGGGCATGGTGCCGAACTCGGAGCTGCAGGTGTCCGATGCGCCGTTCGCGCTGGCCGCGGCCAAGGCCGTGGGTGGCTGGGGCGGTGCGCTGGTCAGTCTGTGTGCCTTCATCGGTGCTGCCGGTTCGCTGGGCGGCTGGATCCTGCTGACCGCACAGAGTGCCAAGGCGGCCTCCGATGACGGCCTGTTCCCGAGCATCTTCAGCAAGACCAACAAGGACGACGTGCCGGTCAAGGGCGTGCTGATCGTTGCGGTGCTGATGACCCTGGCGGTGCTGGTCACTTCCACGTCGGAAACCGCGTCGGCCCAGTTCGACGTGATCACGTCGGCTGCCGTGGTGCTGACCCTGCTGCCTTACATCTACTCGTGCGTGGCCTGCTACTTCGTGGTCGAGCGCTCGCACACCCTGGTCCACACCGGTGCGTTCTGGACCCTGACCAGCCTGACCGTTGTGTACTGCCTGTGGGCGATCTACGGCTCGTCGGGAACCATCGTGCAGTACGCCTTCCTGTTCGTGCTGTTCATCACCGTGTTCTATCCCTTCTTCAGCGAGGAGCGCCGCCAGCAGCGGCAGCGCGCCCGCGAGGCATCGGCGATCAGCGCCGGCGCCCAGCGTTCCTGAGTTCGACAAGGAGAATCAACGTGTACTTCAAGTCCCTGGACTATCCGGTCATTGTCATCGACAACGACTACGAGTCGCCGCGCATCGGCGGCATCCTGATCCGCGCCCTGGTGGAAGAGCTGCGCAGCAACGACCAGCGCGTGCTGTGCGGCCTGAACCTGGACGATGCCCGCGCCGGCGCCCGCACCTACGTGGCGGCCTCGGCGGTGCTGATCTCGATCGATGGCAGCGAAGAGGTGGATGGCGAGTTCCAGCGCCTGACCGCCTTCCTGCGCGAGCAGAGCGCGCGCCGCGCCAACCTGCCGGTGTTCCTGTACGGCGAGCGCCGCACCATCGAAAAGGTGCCGAGCAAGCTGCTCAAGTACATCCACGGCTTCATCTTCCTGTTCGAAGACACCAAGAGCTTCATCTCGCGGCAGGTGATGCGCGCGGCCGAAGACTACATGAAGAACCTGCTGCCGCCGTTCTTCAAGGCGCTGATCCATCATGCGGCCGAGTCGAACTATTCCTGGCATACGCCGGGCCATGCCGGCGGCGTGGCGTTCACCAAGTCACCGGTCGGACGTGCATTCCACCAGTTCTACGGTGAGAACACCCTGCGCAGCGATCTGTCGATCTCGGTGCCGGAGCTGGGTTCGCTGCTCGACCACACCGGCCCGATCAAGGACGCCGAGGAAGAGGCAGCACGCAACTTCGGCGCCGACCATACCTTCTTCGTCACCAACGGCACCTCCACAGCCAACAAGATCGTCTGGCACGGTACAGTGGCCCGCGGCGACGTGGTGTTTGTCGACCGCAACTGCCACAAGTCGCTGCTGCATGCGCTGATCATGACCGGTGCGGTGCCGGTGTACTTCACTCCCAGCCGCAACGCGCACGGCATCATCGGCCCGATCAGCCTGGACCAGTTCACGCCGGAGTCGCTGCAGCAGCGCATCGCCGCCAATCCGCTGGCCAGCCAGGCCTACAAGGCCGGTTCCAAGCCGCGCATCGCGGTGGTGACCAATTCGACCTACGACGGCCTGTGCTACAACGCCGAGAAGATTGCCGACGAGATCGGCAGTGCGGTCGACTTCCTGCACTTCGACGAAGCGTGGTACGCCTACGCGGCGTTCCATCCGTTCTACGAGAACCACTACGGCATGGCCAAGGGCAAGCCGCGTGAGCAGGATGCGATCATCTTCACCACGCATTCCACCCACAAGCTGCTGGCGGCGTTCTCGCAGGCGTCGATGATCCACGTGCGCAACTCGGCACAGCGCAACCTGGACGCGGAGCGTTTCAATGAGTCGTTCATGATGCATACCTCGACCAGCCCGCATTACGGGGTGATCGCGGCCTGTGACGTGGCCTCGAAGATGATGGAAGGCGACGCCGGCCGCTCGCTGGTGCAGGAAATGCACGACGAAGCCATCGCCTTCCGCCGCGCGATGCTGCACGTCCGCGATGACCTGGGGCGCGACGACTGGTGGTTCAGCGTATGGCAGCCGACCAAGCTCGAGCGCAGTCTGGACAAGGGCGATACGCCGGCGCCGCTGGTGGCCAAGCGCGAAGAATGGTACCTGCAGCCGGACGCCCACTGGCATGGCTTCGAGAACCTGGTCGACGACTATGTGCTGATCGACCCGATCAAGGTGACCCTGCTGACCCCGGGTCTGGCGATGGACGGCAGCATGGGCAAGCTGGGCATCCCGGCAGCGGTGCTGAGCAAGTTCCTGTGGGGCCGCGGCATCACCGTGGAGAAGACCAACCTGTACTCGGTGCTGTTCCTGTTCTCGATGGGTATCACCAAGGGCAAGTGGAGCACCCTGGTCACCGAACTGATGGCGTTCAAGGAGTTGTACGACCGCAATGCGCCGCTGAGCCAGGCACTGCCGACGCTGGCCGCCGATTATCCGAATGCCTACGCCGGCTGGGGCCTGCGTGACCTGTGCGACGCGCTGCATGCGTTCAACCAGGAATTCGCGGTGGCCAAGGTGATGCGCGAGATGTACGTGGATCTGCCGACGCCGGTGATGACCCCGGCCGATGCCTACAACCACCTGGTGAAGGGCGAGATCGAGCGGGTCGACATCGAGCAGATCAGCGGCCGCATCGCCGCGACCATGCTGGTGCCGTACCCGCCGGGCATTCCGACCATCATGCCCGGCGAACGTTTCGGCGACAGCGACGAGCCGATCATCCAGTCGCTGCGTATCGCCCGCGAGCAGAACGCCCGTTTCCCGGGGTTCGAGTCGGACGTGCACGGGCTCATCATCGAGCAGGAGGGTGATGCGGTGTCGTACAAGGTGGAGGTGCTGAAGGCCTGACCGGCGACGGTCGGCTCCTTCGGAGAGCGATGGATACCGCGCGCGAGCAACGCATCCTGAAGTTCTCGATCGGGGTCACCCTGGCGGTGAGCGCGGTCGGCTTCGGCGGTGGCCTGCTGGTGGGATCGCAGGCCATCCTGTTCGATGGCGTGTACAGCCTGGTCGACGTCGCCCTGACCCTGGTGTCGTTGTCGGTGCTGCGGCTGGTGGCGCGGGAACAAAGCCCGCGCTTCCAGTACGGCTACTGGCACCTGGAGCCGATGGTCGAGGCACTCGGTGGGGTGATCCTGTCGCTGGCCTGCGTGTATGCGCTGGCCAACGCGGTGATTGGTTTGACCACGGGCGGGCACGAAGTGAAATTCGGGCCCGCGTTGTGGTGGGCGGCACTGCTGAGTGTCAGCAACCTGGCGATGGCCGCATTTGTCGCACAGCGTGCGCGACACCTGCGTTCCGCTCTGTTGTGGCTGGATGTGCGAGGCTGGCTGCTGGGTGGATTGATGAGCCTGGCGGTGGTGCTGGCCTTCGTGCTGGCGCTGGTCCTGCAGGGGGGGGAGTGGCACCACTGGGTGCCGTACCTGGATTCGATCGTGCTGGCGTTGATCAGCCTGGCGGTACTGCCGGTACCAGCGCGCAGTGCATGGAAGGCCATGCGCGAAGTGCTGCAGGTGGCGCCGGATGATCTGGACCGGCGCGTGCAGCAGGTGATGCAGGCGTTCGTGGCGGAACGCGGTTATGCCGGTTTTACCAGCCACGTGGCGAAAATGGGGCGGATGCGCTTCATCGAGATCCACGTGCTGGCCGACCCGGCCATGCCGTTGGGTTCAGTGGGCGAAGTCGATGCGATGCGCGACGAGATCGCGGTGCGGCTGGATGCGCGCGGCAGTACCTTCTGGTTGACCATCGATTTCACCGCAGACCCGGCGTGGACGTGAGCCGGGAACGGTAAAGCAGAGCCCATGCTCGGCTGCCATTCGCGCTGAGCAGCCGAGCGTGGGCTCGGCTCTACACGTGGGCACGATCGTTGCGCATGGCGGACCGGACTGTTGCAGCGGATCGGTTTGACCTCAACTCTGGTTGAGGTCGCAGACTGCTTCGCATCCCCCACGAGACATGCGGCATGAACCTGCTGACTACCCCGGACCTCAGTCATGGCCTGCTGGAGCTGTTCAATCCTCCCGGCCTCTACGACCCTTCCGCCAACGGGTACTCACACGTGGCCGTGGTGCGATTGCCGGCGCGGGTGATCCATATCGCCGGGCAGGGCGGTGAAGATGCCCAGGGCCGTCTCTCACCCAGCTTCGAAGAACAGGTCGGGCAGGCACTGGACAACCTGCAGACCGCGCTGCGCTCGGCGCAGGCAAGCCTGGCCGACGTGGTACGGCTGCGTATCCTGGTGGTCGACCACGACGAGGACCGGCTGGGCATCATCGCCCATCAGGTGCGGCGGCGCTGGCCTGACCGCGCGGCGCCCACCTGCACGCTGATCCCGGTGCCGCGGCTGGCGCTGGACGGCATGTTGTTCGAGATCGAGGCGGAGGCCTATGCCGCCTAGCGCAGGTAGTACTCCACTGGCACCACCAGTTCCTGTGGTGCCTTCAGTTCATCCGGAATGCGCGGCAGCGGCTGCGCGCGACGGAAGGTCTGCAGCGCTGCGTCATCCAGCATCGGCTGGCCACTGGACTGCTCCAGTCGCAGCGCCAGCAGGCGGCCGTCGCGGTCGATGCTGGCCCTGACCCAGGCGGTGCCTTGTTGCCGGCGCGAGCGCGCGGCGGCGGGGTAATAGCGATAGCGCTCCAGCCGCGCCATCAGGCGGGCTTCCCACTGGTCGCTGGCGGCGCCGGCCTGGAAGTCTGCCGGTGGCGCGTCTGGAGCGGGCGGCGCGGCCGTGATCGATGCCGGTGCGGGACTGGCATCGGTCGCGGCCGCAGGCGGGGCGACCGGCAGCGGCTTTCGACCCGTCCCGCTTGTTTCGCTGGCGGCCAACTCGCCCTCGTGCGCAGCGGTGGGTTTTGGCGGCGGGGGCGACTTTGTCGGTTGCGACGCACGCGCGTGCTGCGCCTGGCTGGGGGTATCGGCCTGGCGCTCCTCCACGGGCTGCGGGGGCGTGGCCGGTGCCAGCAGGCGCAGGCTGATACGCACGTCCTGTTCCGGTGGCGGGAGCATGGGCGGCGTCGCGACCCAACGCAACAGCAGCAGCAAGGGCAGCAGATGCAGGCCGATGGTGATGGCAATCGCCTGCCAGTGTTGGCCGCGTTCACTCATCGGCCAGCACCCACAGCAGGTCGGCATCAATCGCATCGACGGTTTCACCCGGCGAGGCCAGTGCAATCACCAGCGCAGGCGTACCCGGTGACAGGTAGCCCGGTACCCCGGTACCCCGCAGGACATGCCAGCGACCCGCGAGCAGCAGCGCCGGCGCGGGCGCATCAAACAGCACCTTCGCCATGCGCGTGTCGCGGGCCTGCTGCACGGCCAGCATCCCATCCAGCATCGGTGCCGCGTCTGCATGCTGGGCCAGCACCACCGCCGACAGGCGCTGGCGGGCATCGGCCACCGGGAACTGCACGTCCTCAGTGGAGGCGAGCAGCAGGTTGACCTCGGCACGCGACAGGTTGCCGCCGAACAACGGCGTGCCTGCATCGGCAGCATCCTTGACCAGCCCGCCATACGCGGCCCACGGCCAGCGCGCATCCCAGTCCAGCAGCTCCTGCAGGCGTGCATCTTCGGCCCGGTTGCCCTTCGCCAGCCAGCGCTGCACCCGCTGCAGGCGTGGCTGGCGCTCGCTGGCGATCATTTCCAGCACCAGTGAACCCTGCGGACGCCGCCGCTGCAGGGCCTGCAGCAGCCAGCGCTGGGCGGCATGGTCTCCGGCGAGGTCGTGGCGTTCACCCAGCAGCAGCCGCTGGGCGTCCGCCGTACGCGTCACGAATGCGGTTTCGTCCAGGTGCTGGCCGTTGGCCAGGTCGATCACCGTGCCAGGCATCGGCTGCGCGCTGGCCATTGCGGCCAGCGCGAGCAGGCACAGCGGCAGCCAGGGGCGGCTAGAACGCCACGTTGACGCCCATCGAGACGGTACGGCCACGGCCGTTGCCGCGGTCCAGGATCGGACTGAAGATGCTGTCGATCGAGGCATTGTTGTCATAGGCTTTGTTCTGCAGGTTTTCGATGTTCAGCCACAGCGTGGTGTTGGCCTGGGGCTTGAAGCTGGCGTAGAAGTCCAGCAGCACGCCGGTGCCGCCGGTCTTGCGGGTCTGGAAGAAGTCGTAGCCTTCCTCGGTCGGCCCCGAGTACTCGGCGCGCAGGCCGGCCTGCACGCGCTGCTGCCACCAGCGGCCGCCCAGGTCCAGCGTCCAGTAGCGGTCGGGCAGGGCGGTGATGTCTTCCAGGTTGACGAATTCGATGGCGGGCGCACTCGTACGCGAGCGGGTCCAGCTCAGCGTGGCGTGGTAGCGCTCGCTGGCGTAGTGCGCTTCCAGCTCGATTCCGCGCATGCGCACCACGCCCGGGTGGTTCATCCAGCGCGTGGTGGTGCTGAAGTCCTCCACGTCCAGCGCATCGGTCCAGGCGGTGAGCTGCGGATCGCTGTCGATCGGTACCACCAAAGGCTCCACCTCCGGGGGGTGCACGATCAGCAGGTACTGCGGCTTGATGTAGTCGCGGATGCGGTTGTCGAAGCGGGTGACGCGCAGCTGCGCCAGATCACCGTCGGTCAGCAGCGAGGACGTGCTGAGGTTGGCGCCGAACTGCAGGTTGCGCGAGCGCTCGCGGCGCAGGAACGGATTGGCGCCAACGCCATCGGCATCGCTCATGCCTTCCAGTGGGATCTTTTCGAAGAACATCTCCTGCACACGCGGTGGGCGGGAGGTGCGCGAGACTTCGGCGAACAGCTGCAGCCAGCCAGTAGCCTGCCACGATACCGCCAGGCTGGGGCTGAGTGCGCGCTGTGTGCGGCGCAGGTCGATGCCGCCGCCGTTGATTTCGGCGCACTGGCCGGGGACATCCGAGCACACCGGAACGTGGCCACGGATGCCATAACGATCCTGGCGCAGGCCTGCAGTCAACGCGTAGACGTCGTACTGAAGTTCCAGCGTGCTGAACACGCTGTCCAGCTGGCTGCGTCCCTGCGGGTTGGCACCGCGCAGGATGGGCGTATCGGCCACATAGATGTCGGACTGGTGCTTGATGCCGGTGTTCCAGCGCGCCTGCAGCGCGCCGACATCGAAGCGGCTGGTGTTGTCCACGGTCCAGCTGCTCAGGCTGCTGTGGGTGCGGCGGCCGATGTAGCTGGACGCCTCCACCGGCGGATAGAACAGCCGGGTCTTGTTGCTGGCAAAAGTCGCGCGCAGGTCGATCCAAGGCGAATAGGGCGTGTAGCGGTAGCTGGCGCGTTGGTTGCGCGCGGAAATCTGCCACGGGTAGTTGTGGTAGAAGTCGTTTTCGTAATGCATGTGGCTCAGGTCCAGCCGATGCTGGTCACTGGGCTGCAGGCGTGCTTTCAACAGCCAGCTGCTGGGTTGCTGGCTGCCCGGGTCGGCGGTGTTCTTCTGCCCACGTGCGGTGGCGTACTCGCTGCTACGGCTGCTGCTGGCAGCGGCCAGCAGGCCGAACTGGCGGTCGCCCCCCTCTTCGCTGTGGCGCCAGGCACCGGCGAAGGTGCGGCCACTTCCGTAGCCGTTGTTGCCGTGGCGATAGCCTGCACGCAGGCCCCAGTCACGGCCCTCACCGAGCAGATCGTCGATATCCAGCGTGCGGAAGTTGGCACTGCCGGCCAGCGTGCCGGCGCCATCACCGCCGGCGAATGCACCGCGCTGCACGTCCACACCGGCCAGCAGGAACGGGTCGACATAGGCGAACGGGCCGCCTGAGCCATGCCCGGCATTGTTACGGAAGGTCTGGGTGACACCATCGATCATGGTGTTGACCCGGCCGGCACCGGTCATGCCGCGGATGTTGACCTGCAGGCCCGGCTGGCTGCGCGAATGGAAGCTGTGGGTGCCGGGCATCGAGCGCAGCAGGCTGTTGCCTTCCTGGCGTTCGGCCATCGCCACGCGCTCACTGCCGACCGAGGGCGCAAAGCCATCGCGGGTGGCCGGTACGTATTGGCTGGCGCCGGCACCCGGTGCCTGGCCGTGCGCGGTAGTGCCCTGTACCCGCAGCGGACCGGTGCGGCGGCTGCCATCGGCGCGTTCGGCCGGCGCCGGTTCCAGGGCGGCACGACGCGCATCCACGAAGCGCGGGCGCAGACCGCTGCCCGCCAGCAGGCGCGTCAGGGCCTGCGCATCGTCGAAGTCACCGCGCAGAGCCGGCGCCGAATGACCGGCAGGCAGCGTCGCGCTGATCACCAGATCGACACCGGTCAGCCGGCTGTAGGCGTCCAGCGCGGCGGCCAGTGGCTGGGCGGGCAGATCGTAGCTTCGAGTGGCGGCCTGCGCGTGGGCGCTGTTTGGCAGCAGTGGGATGGTGCTGGCGCAGGCCAGCGACAGGGCGAGGACAAGAGGGCGGGGACACAGCATCGGGGGCTCCAGGGGCTGACGCAGAGCGTCGTCATCCTGGGTAGACGCGGTGGTGGGCCCAATGTCAGGGTGCATCGCGCTGCTCCTCGCGCGGCGGCAACCACACCTGCATGCCCGCGCCGATACGCAGCACACGCACATGCAGCTGCGCGGCGAGCTGGTCGCGGTTGCTGGCGGCACCATCTGCATTGCCCAGTAGGGTGACCGGCCGTTGGCGAAGCCGTGCACCGACGATCCAGGTATGTCCGCCATGCCAACGGTCCAGCCCCTGGGTGACGTCGGCAAGCGGCGCCGAAACCCAATGCAGGCGCCGTTCGCGCCAGGCCAGGGTGCTGTCGTCTGCCGGATGTGCTGCAGCAGTCGCTTGTCCGTTGAAGCGTATCTGCTGCCCCTCACTGGCCTGCACGCTGGCGGTACCGCTTTCTACACGGACGCTGTGCTCGGTGACCGTGACCACGCTGTTGTCGCCCTGCACGGCCAGATCAAACGCGGTTCCCAGCGCAGTGACCGTGCCCTGTGGAGTGTGTACCTGGAATGGCCGGTCGGCATCGGCGGCGACCTTGAACCAGGCTTGCCCCCGCTGCAGCTGCAACTGGCGGCGCTGTGCATCGACGCGCACATGCACTTCGCTGCCCGGTGACAGCAGGACGTGCGAACCGTCTGGCAGGGCTTCGTCACGGATCTCGCCTGCGGCAGTGCGCAGTACCTGCGCGGCGGGTGGCGCGGCGGTGCGGCTGTACAGGCCGAGCGCGCACAGCAGCAGTACCGCAATGCCGGTCTCGCCCAGGCGCCGCCGCTGCCGCCGTTGCTGTTGCCGATGCAGACTGGGCAAGGTGGCACCGGCCTGCCACAGCTGCTGCAGATGCTGGTACTGCGCAACATGGCGCGGATCGGCCTGGCACCACTGGTCGAACGCGTTCTCGTCGCGGACGCCATCGTGTCCATCCAGCCACCAGCGTGCGGCTTCGCGCGCGATCGCGTCCTGGCTCATGCGCCGGGCACCTGCTGCAGGGCGACGAGGGCGCGCAGCAGATGGCCGTGCGCGGTCTGTCGGCTGATACCGAGCTGGCGCCCGATCTCGGCCAAGGCCATCTGTTCCACACGTGCCAGCAGGAACACCTGGCGCGAGCGCGGTGGCAGCGCGGCGATGATCGCATCGAGATGGCGCAGCTGTTCGGCGTCGAGCAGGCGCTGCTCCGGTAGCGGTGCAGGATCGATGAGGGCGTGCAGCTGCGCCTCATCCAGCGCTTCCTCACGACGGCGCTGACGTTGCCGGAAGTGATCCGCGATCAGGTTGTGGGCAACGCGGTACAGGTACGCGCGGCCATTGCTCAGCAGGCCGCTGGTGGCGACCTTGACGACACGCAGCCAGGTTTCCTGGACGACGTCATCGGCGTCGCTGTGTTGCGGGAGTTTGCGGCGGACATGGGCGTGCAGCGGCCGGTAATGGGCCGCGCACAGCTGCGCGACATCCGTCGGTTCGACAGGCGTGGACACGGGGCGGGCGACAACTGGGAAAGGGAACAGCCCGCGGCGGCAAGGGCAGCGGCTGCACCTTACAGCAAAAGAGAATCATTTGCATCTTTGATGCGGTGCGCAGTGCGCGGGGGCCACCGCCGCGTCAGCGCGGACGATAGTCGCAGTGGATCTGCAGGGCTTCGGTGGCGTTGTGATGCAGCTCGAAGCCGCACTGCTGCAGGCTGCGCTTCACCTGCGCGACGGCTTCGGAATGACGGGCAACGCGACGATCCTGCCAGCGCAGTGGGGTGAACACACCCAGGGGCAGCAGCCGCAGCCGCTTGCCGTGCAGTACCAGTGAGACATCGACATGACGGCCATCGATGTCGTGGCCGTTGGCACCGAAGATGGCATCGATCTCATCGCGGCGTTGCGGGTAGCAGGTGCGGAATGCTGCGATGCCGAGCCGTCGTACCGCGCGGCGGAAGCCACCGAGACGGCCGTGGCGGGGTTCGAAGCCACGGGTGAGCAGCAGGCGCAGCGCGGCAGGCAGCATCGCCTGCGCGTCGAGCAGGCGTTGCAGTACCTCTTCTTCCAGTTGGATGCGGGTGGAGGGCCAGCGCGGGGCGATGAGCAGTCCGTGGGG
>NZ_JAOCLC010000060.1:0-30683 GCF_029845105.1 Stenotrophomonas sp. GD03654
GACCGGACCCACCCCGCCATCCCCAGTAGATTCGCAATTGACGTTGACGTTGACGTTGACGTTGCCTCTGCGGGTGCCGGGCGCAGCCCGGCCGAAACCCGTACTTTTGCCGCATAATCAGCACATGACCGACGACCGCATCATCGGCGCCGGCGCCACCCGCGAGGATGACGCCGCCGACGCCAGCATCCGCCCCAAGCGCCTTGCCGACTACCTCGGCCAGGTGCCGGTGCGCGAGCAGATGGAAATCTACATCCAGGCGGCCAAGGGGCGTGGCGACGCGCTCGACCACGTGCTGATCTTCGGGCCGCCCGGCCTGGGCAAGACCACCCTCAGCCATGTCATCGCCAACGAACTGGGCGTGGCCCTGCGGGTGACCTCCGGTCCGGTGATCGAGAAGGCCGGCGACCTCGCTGCGCTGCTGACCAACCTGCAGCCGCACGATGTGCTCTTCATCGACGAGATCCATCGCCTGTCGCCGGTGGTCGAGGAAGTCTTGTACCCGGCGATGGAAGATTTCCAGATCGACATCATGATCGGCGAGGGCCCCGCCGCCCGCTCGATCAAGATCGACCTGCCACCGTTCACCCTGATTGGCGCCACCACCCGTGCCGGCCTGCTGACCGCGCCGCTGCGCGACCGCTTCGGCATCGTCCAGCGTCTGGAGTTCTACAGCGTCGAGGAGCTGACCCGGATCGTGCGCCGCTCGGCGGCCATTCTGGCCATCGACTGCACCGCCGATGGGGCAGGGGAGATCGCGCGCCGCGCGCGTGGCACCCCGCGTATCGCCAACCGCCTGCTGCGCCGCGTGCGCGACTACGCGCAGGTCAAGGCCGGCGGCCACATCGACGAGGCCGTGGCACAGGCTGCGATGCAGATGCTGAAGGTCGACCCGGAGGGCTTCGACGAGCTTGACCGCCGCCTGCTCAAGACCATGGTCGACTACTTCGATGGCGGCCCGGTCGGCATCGAATCGCTGGCCGCGGCACTGTCCGAAGAGCGCGGCACGCTGGAAGACGTGGTCGAGCCGTACCTGATCCAGCAGGGCTTCCTGGTGCGTACCGCGCGCGGCCGCATGGCGACTCACAAGGCCTACCGGCACATGGGCCTGAAGCCGAAGAATCCGCCGCAGGACCTGTTCGCGGAGGTTCCCGATGTCGGTTGAGCCACTATTCAGTTGGCCGACACGCATTTACTGGGAAGATACCGACGCAGGTGGCGTGGTCTACCACGCCCGCTACGTGGCCTTCATGGAACGGGCCCGGACCGAATGGATGCGTGCGCTGGGCTACGGCCAGGAGCGCATGCGCGCCGAGCATGGGATGGTCTTCGCGGTGCGCTCGATGCAGATGGATTTCATCAAGCCGGCACGGCTGGATGACACCCTGCAGGTGAGCGCACGCCTGGTCCAGCTGAAGAAGGCCAGCATGGTCTTCGACCAGCAGATCCTGCGCGACGGCGAGCTGCTGCTGTCGGCGCAGGTCCGCATCGCCGCACTGGAAGCGGCCAGTTTCCGCCCGCGCGGCATGGACGAGGCCGTCCTTGCCGTGCTGCAACCCCACCTCCACCCCGAATCCGAACATTGAGGAACAACGGATGATCGCAACGCTCCTGGCCCTGCAGGCCACGGTCACCGAGGCACTGCCGGCCGACGTCAGCAACGCCGCGACCCAGACCCTTGCCCAGGCCACCACCGGCGGCGGCATCAACTACCTCGAACTGATGGCCAAGGCCAGCCTGCCGGTGAAGATCATCGTGCTGCTGCTGCTGGTCGGCTCGTTCGTCAGCTGGGTGATCATTTTCCGCAAGGCCCGCGTGTTCAAGCAGGCCACCCGCGAAGCCGACGAGTTCGAGAACCGCTTCTGGTCCGGCGCCGATCTGGGCAAGCTGTACAGCTCGGCCACCGACCGCAGCCGCAATGTCGGCGGCCTGGAAGCGATCTTCGAAGCCGGTTTCCGCGAATACACCCGCCTGCGCGACAAGCGCCGTCTGGATGGCCGTGCGCAGCTGGAAGGCGCGCAGCGTGCCATGCGCACTACCTATACCCGCGAAGTGGACCAGCTTGAGCGCAACCTGGAACTGCTGGCCAACATCGGCTCGACCGCCCCGTACGTGGGCCTGGTCGGTACCGTGTTCGGCATCATGGTGACCATGCACGACATGATCAGCAGCGGTGCGCAGGCCGGCATCGCCGCCGTCGCCCCGGGCATCTCCGAAGCCCTGTTCGCCACCGCCATCGGCCTGTTCGTAGCGATCCCGGCGGTGTGGGCCTACAACCGCTTCACCACGCGCGTGGAGCGTATGTCGGTGCGGTTCGAGACCTTCGCCGAAGAGTTCAGCTCCATCCTGCAGCGCCAGAGCGCTGGCGACGAGTAAGCGCCTGACCCGGGAGTCCAAGCCATGTCCGCTGCCATCGGTCGCCGCAAGCGCCGCAAGCTGAAATCGGAAATCAACGTCGTTCCCTACATCGACGTCATGCTGGTGCTGCTGATCATCTTCATGGTCACCGCACCGCTGCTCACGCTGAGCTTCGACGTCGACCTGCCGCAGTCCAACGCCAAGGCGCTGGAGAGCAAGCAGGACCCGGTGATCGTCTCGGTGCGCCAGGACGGCCAGCTCAGCCTGAAGCTGCCCGACGCCAAGGAGCCGACCGCCGTGTCTGCCGAGGAACTGGAAGGCCGCCTGGCCGGCATCGCCGCCCAGGACAAGGGCGTGCGCGTGATCGTCGCCGCCGACCGCGCCGTGGCCTATGAAAAGGTCATCGCCGCGATGGACGTGATCAAGCGCGCCAAGGTAGACAAGGTAGGCCTGGCCACCGATGCACGCTGACGCCCTGCCACCCCCGCATCAGCGCGAACCCGGCTGGGGCCTGCCCCTGGCGCTGGCGTTGCTGGTGCACCTGCTGGTCGCGCTGGTCTTCATCGTGGCCTGGCTGTGGTCGCCCCAGCGCAACACCGATGCCGCCGCCGGCGACCCCTCGGTCGAGGCCAGCCTCGCGCTGTCCGCGTCCGAGGCCTCCGCCGCGCGCCAGGCCCTGCGCCAGTCGGAAAAGCTGGAGGACCTGCCGCCGCCGGTCGCCGAGCCGATCCCGGTGCCGGAAGACACCATTCCGCCGCCTCAGCCGATTCCCGAGCCGCGCCCGCAGGATGCCCCCACGCCCCAGCAGCAACAGGCGCAGGAGCGTGTCGCACAGCCGGATACCAAGGACCAGGAAGCTGTGAGTGCGCTTGCCATCTCCCAGGAGAAGGCCAAGCAGGAACAGGAAGCCAAGCGCCGCCAGGAGCAGATCGACCTGACCGAACGCAAACGCCAGGAAGAAGCGGAGCAGAAGCTGCGCCTGGCCAAGCAGCAGGAAGCGGACGAGAAGAAGAAGCAGGCCGAGCAGGAGCGCGTGGCCGCTGACAAGGCCGAGGCCGAGAAGCAGAAGAAGATCGCCGAGATCCGTGCCCGCCGCGAGCAGGCCGAGAAGGAAGCCAAGCTGGCCGAGCAGAAGCTGCGCCAGGTGGCCGCCGCGCGCAATGCCGCCGGCAGTGCCGCTGCAGGTTCCAGTGGTGCCTCCCAGCCCGCCGCCGGCGGTGGTGGCAACAGCGACGATCTTTCGGCCAAATATGCTGCAGCGATCCAGGCCAAGGTGCTGTCGCAGTGGGTGCGCCCGGATACGGTGCCGCTGGGCCAGCGCTGCCAGATCACCATCACCCAGATTCCGGGTGGCACGGTGATGCAGGCCAAGGTCAGCCCGAACTGCCCCTACGACGAGGCCGGCAAGCGTTCGATCGAGGCCGCCGTGCTCAATGCGCAGCCGCTGCCGTACCGCGGCTTCGAGTCGGTGTTCGCGCGCACGCTCAACTTCACCTTTACCGCCCAGGATCGCTGAGGCGGGCAGGGCAGGGTGGCTCCCGGCTACCCGCGCCCACGGATGTCGCACTTGCCTCTGGCAGGCCCGGTCTCGACCGGGCAGGCTGTGGGCTGCTGTCGAACACCGTCCTGTGGGGCGGTGTGACCTGGGCAGACGGTGCGATGTTAGTCACGACGTTAACGGTGCGTGAGAGGACGGGCTGGAACTGACCCGGAATTCACGTACCCTTGGTTCATGATTGCGAAGCGGTTCACTTCCGCTTTGCTATCCCTCGTTCCGGTTTCCCCCTATTGAGCGCTCCATGAAAAAGATGCCTCGCTGGCTTGCCGTGTTTGCGGCCCTGTTGCTGCCCTTTGCTGCCGTCGCGCAGCAGAAGGGGCTGGATATCGACATCATCGGCGGCAATGCTTCCGCCCTGCCGATCACCATCGTGCCGATGCCCTACCAGGGTTCGGCGGCTGCACCGCAGACCGACGTCGCCGGCGTGGTCCGCGCCGACCTCGAGCGCTCGGGCCAGTTCCGCACGCTGCCGGAAGCGCAGATCGTCGAAAAGCCCGTGCGTGGCGGCGACATCCAGTTCGCCACCTGGCGCGCGCTGAAGCAGAACTACATCGTGGTCGGCCGCGTGCTCGACGCGGGTGCCGGCGCCTACCGCGTCGAATACGAACTGTTCGACGTGCCCAAGGGCGAGCGCCTGCTGGGCCTGGCGATGACCGCCCGTGGCAATGCCATGCGCGATGTTGCCCACCAGATGGCCGACGCCATCTACGAGAAGATCACCGGCATCCGTGGCGCCTTCTGGACCCGCATCGCCTACGTGACCGCCAGCGGCAAGGGCGACGCCATGCGCTATGCGCTGATGGTGGCCGACTCCGACGGCTACAACCCGCAGACCATCGTGCGTTCGGCCGAGCCGCTGCTGTCGCCGTCGTGGAGCCCGGATGGCAGCAAGCTGGCCTACGTCAGCTTCGAGCGTGGCAATTCGGCCATCTACATCCAGAACATCGGTACCGGCGCGCGGGAGCTCGTCACCAGCTTCCGCGGCATCAACAGCGCCCCGGCGTTCTCGCCGGACGGCCGCAAGCTGGCCCTCACCCTGTCGCGTTCGGGCAACCCGGAAATCTACGTGATGGACCTGGGCAGCAAGCAGCTGACCCAGCTGACCAACCACTTCGCCATCGATACCGAGCCGACCTGGGCGCCGGACGGCAGCGCGGTGTACTTCACCTCCGACCGCGGCGGCCGTCCGCAGGTCTACAAGGTCGGCGCGGGCGGCGGCAGCGCCGAGCGCGTGACCTTCCAGGGCAACTACAATGCCAAGCCCTCGGTGTCCTACGATGGCAAGAAGATCGCCGTCGCCCAGGGCTCGGGCAACAGCTACAAGATCGCGGTGATGGACAGCTCGCTGGGTTCGCCGCGCTGGAGCACGCTGTCCCCGGGCTCGCTGGATGAATCGCCGAGCTTTGCGCCCAACGCGAGCATGGTGTTGTACGCCGCCCGCGAAGGTGGCCGTGGTGTGTTGTATGCCGTCTCGGCCGATGCGCGGGTTCGCCAGCGCCTGGTCCTGGCCGATGGTGATGTGCGCGAGCCGGCATGGTCCCCATACCGTACCCAGCGCTAAAAGAGTGTTAATATTTTCGTTGTCTTGAACCCCTCATCGGCCTAGGAGCCACAAAGGTATCGCCATGAACAAGTCCACCCGCGTTCTGCTTGTTTCCCTGCTGTCTGTGGCCGTCCTGGCCGGTTGCTCGAAGAAGGTGAAGGAAGAGCCGGCAGCCCCGGTTGACACCGGCACCTCGACCACCACCCCGACCGGTCCGTCGACCTCGGGCCTGTACGGCCCGGGCGACCTGGACACCGACGCTTGCCTGCGCCAGCGCGTTGTCTACTTCGACCTGGACAAGGAAGACGTGAAGCCGGAATTCCAGGCCATCATGGCTTGCCACGCCAAGTACCTGCGTGACCGTCCGTCCTCGCGCATCACCCTGCAGGGCCACACCGACGAGCGCGGTTCGCGCGCGTACAACCAGGCCCTGGGTGAGCGTCGTGGCAACGGCGTCAACTCGGCCCTGCAGGCCAACGGTGGCTCGGCTTCGCAGCTGACCGTCGTTTCCTACGGTGAAGAGCGTCCGGTCTGCACCGAGTCGAACGAGTCCTGCTGGTCGCAGAACCGTCGCGTCGAAATCGTCTACACCGCGCAGTAATCCATGCGCATTGGCATCAAATTGATGCTGGTCGTTGCGGCAGCCCTTGTGGCTGCCGCACCGGCGCATGCACAGCGACAGAGCCTGGCTGACCGTGTCGGCGCGCTCGAGCAGCAGATGTACAACAACAGTGCCAACCAGGACCTGTTGAACCAGATCAATCAGCTGCGGCAGCAGGTCACCAGCCTGCAGGCCTCGATCGAGCAGTTGCAGCACGACAATGCCCAGCTCAAGCAGTCCGCCCAGGATCAGTACCTGGATCTGGACAGCCGCCTGAACCGGTTGGAAGGGGGCAATGCCGCCCCGGCCCTGCCGCCCGTTCCGGCGAGCGCGCCGAAGGCCGCTCCGGCCCCGGCAAAACCCGCAGCGGCGGCCACTTCCGAGCGGCCGCCTTCCGTCCATGGTGATGCCGGCAGTCTTGCCGCCACCGGCGATGAGCGGACCTCCTACAACGTCGCCTTCGATTCGCTGAAGGCCGGCAAGTACGATGATTCGGCGCAGCTGTTCCTGAGCTTCCTGCAGCTGTACCCGAACGGCGTCTACGCGCCGAACGCACTGTACTGGCTGGGCGAGAGCTACTACGCCACCCGCAATTTCCCGATGGCCGAGACCCAGTTCCGCGAACTGCTGTCGCGCTATCCAACCCACGACAAGGCCGCTGGCGGCCTGCTCAAGATCGGCCTCTCGCAGTATGGCGAGGGCAAGGTCGACCAGGCCCAGCAGACGCTGGAGACCGTCGTGGCGCAGTACCCGGGCTCGGACGCCGCGCGCACCGCGCAGGACCGTCTGCAGTCCATCCGCCTCGGCAAGCAGATCCGCTGATCCGCTGACCGGGCGTACAATGCGTACCCTGGCGCTGGGCTGATTTCCGGCAGCCTCCTGTAGAGCCGAGCCCATGCTCGGCTGCTTTCGTTTCCGGCGCCGATAAATCGGTGGCCCGTCCCATGAAGAATTGTTTGCCATGACCGCCGTTACTCCGTCCAACGCCGTCGCCACCCCCAGCGACATCGTGCAATCGCCACTGCCGCGCCTGAAGATCACCGAGATCTTCACCTCGCTGCAGGGCGAAGCCGATACCGCCGGCTGGCCGACCGTGTTCGTACGCTTGACCGGCTGCCCGCTGCGCTGCCAGTACTGCGATACCGCCTATGCCTTCCATGGCGGCACCTGGTGGGACATCGACGACATCGTGGCCGAGGTGCTGGCCCAAGGCGTGCGCCACGTCTGCGTGACGGGCGGCGAGCCGCTGGCGCAGAAGCGCTGCCTGGTGTTGCTGCAGAAGCTGTGCGATGCCGGCATGGATGTCTCGCTGGAAACCTCCGGTGCGCTGGACGTCAGCGCGGTAGACCCACGCGTATCGCGGGTGGTCGACATCAAGACCCCGGGTTCGGCCGAAGCGGCGCGCAACCGCTGGGAAAACCTGCCGCTGCTGACCGCACGCGACCAGATCAAGTTCGTCATCTGCAGCCGCGAGGACTACGACTGGGCCAAGGCCCTTCTGGTCGAGCACGATCTGGTCAAGCGCTGCACCGTGTTCTTCTCGCCCAGCAAGGGCGAGATCACCGCGCGGCAGCTGGCCGACTGGATCGTCGAAGACCGGCTGCCGGTGCGCTTCCAGATGCAGTTGCATAAAATCCTGTGGAACGACGAGCCGGGCCGATGAGCCCAGGCAACGTTCCCTGATGTAGCTCCGGCGCGGGACAGCGTGCTGGCTTTCCCCTCCCAACCGGATGTTTTTCCCATGAAGAAGGCAGTCGTGCTTCTCTCCGGCGGCATGGATTCAGCCGCCGTCATCGCCATGGCCCAGGAACAGGGCTTCGCCGTGCATGCGCTGAGCGTGCGGTATGGCCAGCGCCATACCTCCGAACTGGATGCCGCCGCCCGCGTGGCCAAGGCCCAGGGCGTGGTCGCGCACAAGACCGTGGACGTGGACCTGCGCAGCATCGGCGGCTCGGCACTGACCGACGACATCGACGTGCCCGAGGCCGGCGGTGCCGGCATCCCGGTCACCTACGTGCCTGCGCGCAACACCATCATGCTGTCGCTGGCGTTGGGCTGGGCCGAAGTGCTCGGTGCCAACGACATCTTCTGCGGCGTCAACGCCGTGGATTATTCCGGCTATCCGGACTGCCGCCCCGAGTTCGTGGCCGCGTTCCAGGCGCTGGCCAACCTGGCCACCAAGTCCGGCGTGGAGGGGGCGGGCATCAAGGTGCATGCGCCGCTGCAGTTCCTCAGCAAGGGCCAGATCGTCAGCGAAGGCGTGCGCCTGGGCGTGGACTTTGGCTTGACCGTGTCCTGTTACAACGCTGACACCAACGGCGCCGCCTGCGGCCACTGCGACGCCTGCCGCCTGCGCGCGCAGGGCTTCGCCGAAGCCGGCGTGCCGGACCCGACGCTGTACGCTTGATCGCGCAGTCACTCCCTCGGTGGGTGCGAACCGTTGGTTCGCACTCCTTGGTCTACCGGGCCTGCAACCACCCCGACGCTTCAATAAACGCCCGCACCGCACTCGGATCGGCATAGTCCAGCTGGATCATCCGCGCGATGCCGGCTCTCTCGTCGGCCTGCTGGCGCATGTAGTCCTGCGCGATACGGTAGCCGGCGTAGTAGCCCAGATCACTCACGCCGAACGCATTGCTGGCGCTGTTGTACAGCCAGTTGTCCAGGTTGTTCCCGTCCATCTCGGCAATGAAGCGCGTGCGGATTTCCGCTTCGTGCGCGGGCCCGTAGCGATACATCGGCAACGCCGGCCGACGCCCGCTCAGCCGTTCGGCCACGTACTCGGCAACGCCTTCGCGCACTGCGTACTGGGCCACGCTGCCGCTGGTTTCGCGCTGCTGGGTATGCACGTACTCGTGCAGGTTATTTTGCGCGTTGTTCGCACCGGGGCGGCTGTCGTAGAAGATCCGCAGGCGGCTGCGCATCGGCTCCGGCAGCTCGCTCACGTCCACGCCCTCATCGCCCAGCGCCATCTCCGCGCCGATCAGCACCTTGTCGCCTAGTGTGGTGCCACCGGTGCGCAGCACACCGACTGCGTAGGTGACCGTCGCGGGCGCCAGAGCCGGGTAAAGTTCCCGGAAGGCGGCCAGATCCCGTTCCAGTGTGGCGCTGGCCTCCTGCGCATCGGCGGTGAGCGGTCGCACCGAAGCCCAGAAGCGCGGCCAGGCCCGCATGGCCGCGGCGTATTCGCGGGCAGTGTAGTTGCGCACCTGCATCAGTGCATGCAGGCCGGGGCTGCCCGGATCGATGTAGCGCTCTTGCACGAGTGCGACCTGGCGCTCGACGTCGGGCTCGGCGCGCACAGCGTCATAGGTGGCCCAGAAGCGGCCGATGTCGTCGGTGACTACGTGGGACGGGGCGGACAGTGCCTTGCAGGGCAGCAGAAGGGCGGCAATGAGGCAGAACGGCAGGCGCATCCGTGGCTCCGGGCAGGAATCACAGCTGGGATGCGTCGGATGCCCGGAAGGTTTAAGCGGGCTCACCAGATCGGGTAGTGCCGGCCGCTGGCCGGCAACCTCGACGCACCAGGGTTTCACCCGGCCCGGCAAAGTAGGGTAGAATGCCCACCCCGCCGAAAGGCTGGGGCAGTGCAATGGGCCGTTAGCTCAGTCGGTAGAGCAGAAGACTTTTAATCTTTTGGTCGAAGGTTCGAATCCTTCACGGCCCACCAATTGCATCAACGACTTAGGCGCCATCAATGGCGCCTTTTTCTTTTCGTCCTGAAAACGATCCTGAAAAGTCAGGGAGCGACGCAGGTTTCACGACCGGCAATCGATGGTCGTATCGATCTCGCATGGCTGCACTCTTGTGGCCGCCGTCCTCCGGCTTCTCACTGTCAGTGATGCCGCGATGCTTGAGGCCGTGCAGGGTGAATTCCTCCCCCGGCTTCAACAGTGGATCCTCCCCGCTAGTAGCCAAATCCATTAGCCGCTGCCAAGCGGAATCAAGTCCGGATTTGGTCAGCGGCAAGCCCTTCTGGCTTACCACTAGTGGGCGCTTATCGGGCTGCAATTGCACTGGCCTTTTGTGGCGTTCCATCGCCTCCTTGCGAAGTCCATCCAGGACATTCCACGAAAGGCGTAGATCATCATTCCATTCGGTCACATTGTCCTTGCTGCCCTTGCGCCGTTTGCAAACACTGCCAACCTCGGTGTTGTTCGCATCTGTCAGCGTGACAGCCTCAATACCGCGCAGGCGGCATAGGTAGGTGATGACCATCAGCGGAGCGAGATACGGAGCAACGCTACCCTCTGTGTGAGCCTTTCGGCTGGCCGGGGCTACGGCGGACAGGAGGGCGGCGCACAGCGCCAAGGCAAGCGGATGGGACAGCTGGGTCATGGGTCGTCAAGGCGGCAAGGCCGCGCGGTGGCGAAGTAGCCCGGCGTTGTAAACCTTGATGCGACTACAAGGTCAAGCGGCAGGCTGCGGCTGAAGGGCTTCCAGCACCCTGCAATCAGCTACGCGGCCGCCCGGGCAATTGCCGATCATCCGCTCCAGCTCGCCCTGCAACGCCTGCAGGTCCTGGATACGGCGCGTGATGTCTGCGATGTGCGCTTTCACCACATCGTCCACCGAACTGCACTCGTGCTCTCGCTGTTCACCAAAGGCAATCAGCTCGCGGATCTGTTGAATGGAGAAGCCAAGCTCGCGGGCGCGGCGCACGAACGACATACGCCTCTGGTCCTGCGCGCCGTAGTAGCGGTAGTTGCCCTCCGAGCGCAACGGCGGCTGCAGCAGGCCGATCTTTTCATAATAGCGGATGGTTTCGGCCTTGGTGCCGGTCTGGCGGGCCAGCTGGCCGATGGTGAGGTGGCTGGGCATGAGCTTGACCTTGTAGGGGCTACAGGGTTGATAACGACTCTCCCACCCCTTTTCAAGCCCGGCCACAGCCTGGCGGGAGACACCCATGGACCACTGCTGCGGCCACAAGCGCCAGGAACTGGAAGCGCTGGCCCTTCACAGTGCGCAACGGCGCGTACTGGTGGCGGTACTCATCATCAACCTGGCGATGTTCTTCATCGAGTTCGGCGCGGGCATTGTTGCGCGCTCGAGTGCCCTACAGGCCGATGCAGTGGACATGCTGGGCGATGCGATCGTGTACGGCCTGAGCCTGTGGGCAGTGAATCGGGGCGCGCGCTGGGAGGCTGGTGCAGCCCTCGCCAAGGGGCTGCTTATTCTGGCCTTCTTTGTCTTTATCGTGGTGGAGGTGGTCAGCAAGCTGATCCACGGCGTGCGTCCTTCCAGTGGCTTGATGCTGGGGTTCGGAGCCATCGCGCTGGTGGCCAATCTGGTGTGCCTGACACTGCTGTGGCGGTTCCGCGCGCTCAACATCAACATGAAAAGTACCTTCGAGTGCTCTCGCAATGACGTCGCCGCCAACATCGGTGTACTGGTGGCTGCCGGTGGCGTTGCGCTGACCGGAAGCGGCTGGCCGGACATCGCAGCAGGCACGGTGATCGCTCTGCTCTTCCTGAAATCTGCATTGGACGTGATTGGCGAGGCGTGGCCGGCATGGCGAACCGCCAGGGCGGTGCAACGCTGAGTTCACTAAAGAAAAGCCCGAGAGCAGGGGACGGTGGTAGGCATTGACCGTCGCCTACTCAGACTCAGAAATCACTTGGGTCGTACAGATCGAGATGCGGCTTTGCTCCGGCTAGGCCGAGCGCTCCATTGAGCGCGTGCATAGTCGTCCAGATCCCGCCGCTTCCGTCATAAAGAAAGCGGATGCCGCATCCGTCGGCCCATCGGATCACAGTGGCAAGCCTAGGCCTCTTGCCCGGCTGGCAGAGTTCCTGCAGGTCATTAAATTGGAGGATTGCCTTGCTCATGCCGATAGCTCATCTGGCGCTGAACGTGCGCACTTCATTGAAGCACTTAGACAGTCTCTCCTTAAGCGGATAGAAGCCATTCGTAGGTGCCTCCGGCTCTGTGCAAGCGTGGAGATCAAGCAGCGCCGATTGGGCATTACGATATATCCTCCTGCCAAAAGGGAGAAGGAAAGCGATAGAGAAGCCAGCACCCAAGTGGGTACTTCGATGTGGGGTGGTCAGATTGTAGATCCGCGTATCGTGGGTGATACTCAGATCACCCATAAGGGAGAGGACAGGCCGTTGAGCGCCCCCATGCTTCCAAGAATCGTTGGTTTCGATGTGCCACAGCTACATGAGCGCGTCGATTCCTCTACTGATGAGGCCATCATTGCGTTGTTGGATCTTGCGCCGGGTGTCCGCTGGACTGAGCTCTTCGTGAGGAAGTGCGACGCGCTGGCGTCTCAGCTCTCCCTGGCGGAAGTCCGGGTTGAAGGCTCGAAGATCTACTTCTACGGGTCAATCAGCGACTCAAGAGCGCTCGCCGATGCGGTCATGTCCATCGTTCACGTGCTGAATGATCAGCTCATGCGAGAAGGGAACGACGCAGCCTCGCGGGAAGAAGACTCCTAGGAGCAAGAGAGACGCGACCAGCATTGGCCTGCGATCTCCGCTGCGCCAGGGTGACCGCGCAGACTGGATCGGGCCGCAAGTCTGCCCTCCAGGTCACCCAGCCATTCTGCGCGCGTTCCGTGCGGATCTCTGATGTAGATGTCACATGCGAGCCGGATGACCGGGTCAACTTCATGGCGGAAGCTAATGGCGGGTAGCGCACCGGAGTTGAATGCCAATCCCCAATGCGTGAGTTCACGTTCGACGTCAACGAAATCCTTGTTCCTCTTGCGTTCCATGTCCTTCTCCTCTTAGAGCTGCACTGTACACCCTTAGAATCGGCGGCCTGTTCATGGCGCTTGTTCATACTGATGCCAATCGGGCACGGCTGCGTAACATGCTGGGGGCCATTGTGGGGTGGCAGCAGATGGCTGCATCGGAGTAAGACATGAACAACACTTCCCAGAACCAGAGCGACAGTCGCAACTCAGATGCCGATAAGAAGCATCCGGGTCAGCAGGGCCAAACAGACGGGAAGGATCTCGGCGATGAGGATTTGGCCGGAAAGCAAGGGCAGCAACAGCAGCAGCCGAACGGCACTGAGCCTGGGCAGCCAGGCCCTGGTCAGGCCCAAAAGGTCAGTGTCGATCGCGACGATCGTCGTTGATGCATAAGAGGTGGCCGCGCCAAGCGCGGCTCCTTCCGTATCAACAGGATCGCCAAAATGTCGTCCCACGCTCAAGCTGTGAACTTGATGACGAAGATCATGTATCAATCGCGCCCGGCGACCACCACGACGATGGCTCAGTGCCGGACCTGCCAAGGGGAAAGCCCTGGAGGAATGGAATGTGCGCGGTGTTTGACTGAAAAGCTGGGAAGGGTGATTGCGAATAGAGGCGCTGCTCTTTGCTGGCTTGAGTCGTTCCTGAAAGTTCAGCGAGACGAAGCACACGTGTTCATATGTGCAAAGAGAGTTGATGCGTCAGCGTTGTAGTAGTCGCATTCCGACCTGACATTGTGCAAGCGTATGCTCGGTACATCTAGGAGCAACGCTATGAATTTCCCGATATGCATCTACGATCGAACGGGTACTGGGCTCCGGCTTCCTCCCGAGTGGTGGATTGATCTGCAGTCTGATCTCCCCGCTCTAGTGAACGGTAGTGAGCGCATAGATCTACCACTTTCTTCGAAAGATGAGCGCCCTCGCCTGAATCCTGAAGTTCTCAGTGATCTATCCAGACGAATCCGGGGCTCGCAATGGCTAGAGTAGATCCAGCTCAACCGCCAGGCGTGCGCTGGCTTTTCTTCCGACTTCGCAATGGGCAATCGATTAGCCCGGCTAGGCTAATGTCTGTCTGGTGCGAAGCTACTGAATCAACCGAGTGCGCAGTCCGCCGCGAGATCATTGACGGTGCTGGCTACGTATATGCTCTCTATGCATCAAATGGACTGCGCTCCCCCCGACGTGTGGAGCTGCGTATGAGAGCACTTCTGGAGGAAGCTGGGTATGCCTTCACGATGGGGAGCTTGGCTGGGAGACACCCGGCCGACGGCTGAGGGGCGCCGCTTCCAAGCTTAGGAACCATCATCCGATCCGTTCCATTTTCGTGGATTCGCTGCCGTCCTCGAATGCCTGCGTGTGCCTATCGAGGCTGTTGAAGAGCCCTGCCTACGCAGCAAGCAGCGCAAGCTACCGTCTCCGAGAATGTGGTCTCAGCCTATGACGGGCTATCTGGCGCACCAATTTGCTCGGTCAGAACCATCAACGATTGTTCGAAGGCTGCGGCGAAGAGATCGCTGCTGTCGCCCCGGTGTTTGGCCACAATGTTGGGCAATAGCTGATGCCATGCGTCGGAGAGGTCGTTGGGTATAGGGTGAGTCAGTACGCAGATTCGCAATGCATACTCCATCGCCTTTAGGTAGCCGCGGCGCATCTCAAGTCCTGCCTCGCAGGCGTGGAGGCGATCGAGGATTTCCGTGATTTCGGTCGATATGGCAGTCTCGACAGGCGGGGGGTGGGCAGGGGAGAGTTCGCGGACACCTAGACGAGCCCCCTATGAGCATCCTCAACGTTCTGCTCACTCGTGACCACCTTGTCGTCGCCACGGATACCTTGGCAGAGGATGCCCGAACAGGGGCGCATTCTGCGGGGGCGAAGCTGCTTCTGATCCCTCAGCACAACCTGGCACTGGCCACTCGCGGCTCCACGCAGTTCTTCCTCCGCATCTACGAGCTAGCTCTGCAAGCCAGTTTCCGCGCGGACTTCACGATGGAGCAGCTTTCCGCCGAGCTGGGGTTGGTGGTGGACCAATTATGGCCGAACTACGAGAAGGCAGCGGCCGAGCTGGCCTGCCGCTAGAGCAGCTCGGGACCGAGTTGGTACTGGGCGGCTGGTCGCCGAAGAACGGGCGAATGATGGCCACGGCGTATGCCAAGAGCGACAGTCAGCGCCCGACCCGTGTCCAGCCGATCGGCGGGCAGCTGGCATCGCCCGGCGAACCGCTCCAGGCGGTGATGCCGAGCATGTCCCAGACCGATTTAATGGCCCATGCGCGCCTCCAGTCCAGCTACCTCAATGAGCAGATGGGCCGGCAGGTGGCGGGTGGTCGGCTGCTGGCTGGGTTCCTGCAAAACGGGCAGGCCGTGGTCAAGGATCTAGGGGCGATCTGATCTGGGCCGTAGTGCTGGAAGAATCGGCGGAACATAGCCGGAGGTAGCCCTGCGGGGCGTGCCCGGATTGTGTAGAACCCGGCGGAATTGTGACGGCTATCCGACGGTCTCTACGCGCTGCTTACACGGTCGGCCCTGCGCTCGGTCTCCCCGAGGAGTCCGGAGAGTGCCATGCCCAACAGGGCTGTTGTTTTCGTCAGTGAGGCCTCACCACACCTGGCTGCGGAACATTTGGCTGCGATCATGGCGGACGCGGCTCGATTCAACAGAAACGCGGGCGTCAGCGGCGTCACCCTGTACGACGGCAGGCGGTTTCTGGCGTACATGGAGGGGCCGCCGGATGGTTTGGACGTCTCGTTCTCCAGAGCGGCGGGCGCGTCAAGCCATGGCGAGTTGATCGAACTGGCTAGGGGGAGGGGGGGGGGCAGCGCAGGCTTCCGTACTGGCCGATGCGTTGCATCCCCCTGTCGCCGCCGGAGCTGGTGCAGTTGGTGCGGGCCGACTGGACTTCCTTCCTGCAGCGGGGAGGCAATCAAGATGGCCCAGCCACCGCGATGGAGATGCTGGTGGCACTGGTCGAATCATTCGCCGAGGTTGCATAAGCAGCGCTGCGCCTGCATCGAATGGCGTACCGGAGATGCCATCGTTCATTTTGGGCCCTCAATGTCGAGTGGGTCATCCGGCTTTGGATCGAAGAGCGCCAGTAATCGCTCGCGGCGACACTGTTCAAGCCAGTGGTGCCAGATCTCCATTTCGTCCATCAACCCTGTGGCTCCGCAAGCCGGGCATGTAAGCGTGGTGCCCTTGGGATCGGTTTGAAAGCCTGCGTCCTCGGCCATTGAGGACCTCAGTCCGCAGTTTTTACATGTTGTCCGCACCTGTTCCAAGCGGATGATCGCCCCATTGAGCGCAAGTAGAGGCAGGATCGTATGGATCCTGAAGGCGTTGGGAGGGTGCATAGCCGTGCCGCTTGAGGGCTGGACACGGGAGCAAAGGATTCTGCGCCTGAGAAGAGCCACGAGACAGCAGTGTCTACCACGTGATGTGAGCCTCGCATCACACCAAGCTCGGGTGGAAGCTGCGCCCAACCTGCCGCTCATCGAAGTGACCGTCTAGCAAGGCAGGGCGCCGCCCCGGTGCCGGCAAGCATCCAGGCAGCGCCGCAACACAGGTGATCTCAGCACTTGGCATTGGCCGTGGCCCCGTCGCCCTCGCGAGAGCGGCGGGATTGTTGGCTTCCCCACCAGTTAGTCACGCCGTAGGTTCATCTTTCTGGTGAAGCGTCGCGGGGTGATAACGTGCCAAGGCGCACCATTATCCTGCGATGAATTCATCGCGATGGAGTGATTTATGTATGAGCGACGTCGAGGGCTACAGGTACGCATCCAGCACCAACTTGAAGGGCTGCGAGCGATATGGATACGGGTCAAGTATCGGAGTGAAAGGCTTCAAGCGATACGGGTACATGCTCGGCGCAGAAGCGACCGTTCCATTGAGGCTGCTTTCCTGCGAGCAGCAAATCCAGCTCAAGATGTTCAGTGAGGCCCGTGCGCGAATCTAGTGGAACATGATCTAGAGGGCTCAAGTCTCACAAATGCAAGTAGGAGCAATTAGCGTAAAACTTGAGTGGGCGGCGTAGAACTGCGCCGTCCATCATCGTTCTATTTGACCGCAGTCGGCTTGGCTTGGGGCGCTTCTGCTTGAGAGATGCAGTGTGAGTGAAATCGGGGCCTTCATCAGTGAAGGAGGTGGTCCCAGCAACGAGAAGCAAATTCTCTGGCGGCGGTCTCATTGCTCATGTCGCCTGATCGCAAGTTGAGTCTCTTCACTAGATCGTCAAGCCAGGCTTCCCGGCTTCCATGTGGATCTCTAGTGTAGATGTCGCATGCGATTTTGATGATGGGTTGGATATCTAGGCCGAAGCTGGCTCCAGGAAATGCACCGGAGCCGAAGTGCATGCGCCAATAGATGATCTCTCGCTCGACATCAACGAAGCTTGTATCCCTGCTCATGGCATTTTCCTCGAATGCGCCAAGGTCAGTGTACGCCTGTGGGTCGAATGGGCTCATTCATGTGCTCGGTTCAGGCTTCTCTTGGAAAGCGACCTGCAGCTAACGGGGCGGCGCGCATGCTTCCAGTGCGGTGAGTCCACCGCGATGGAGTAAAGCTATGAATGACTTCAAACGTGATGCATCCAATACCAACAAGCCCGCTGTGGCGGAGCCGGATGCAGGGAAGCAGAAGCAACAGCAACAGGAGCAAGAGCGCCAGGACAAGGAGTCCAAAGAGCGTAATGCCAATGAAGGCGGAGCTCATAAGTCGAACAAGTAAGATCGACTGTGAGTAGTTGAAAGAGGGTGGCGCAAGTGTGCGCTGCCCCTTTCTGTAGAAGGAGCGAAGTGCGTGAACAGGCTGAGAGACAGGAGCACAGACGCAGAGGCTTTGATGGTGCGGGTGGCATATCAGCTTCGGAGCCCGTCTGAGACCACGTTGCTGCCATGTAAGAGGTGCCGGAGACCAAGTCCTGGCGGCTATCTATGTGCCAATTGTCTATGCGACGACCTAGCCGTTCTGATTGAGAACTCGGGGGCTGCAAGTAGATGGCTTTCCTCAGTAAAGATCGCTATCCAGGATGAAGAGACTGTCCTTCGATATGCGAGGAAGGCTGCATCAAAATAGCTTTCCCCCGCCGCCGGTAAGTCGGCAGCGTGACGGGCACGCTTCGAAATCTTAGATTGAACCAATCAGGGAGAAGTGCCATGGGCCTTCAAACCATGCAGTCTAGAATTGAGAGCCGCCTCAATGACTTGATAGAGATATCGCGAGACGGGAAGGCGTTCTATGAGGAAGCCTCGGATCGAATAGAGAGCTCGGAGCTTTCCGATCTCTTCATGGGAATTGCAGGGGTTAAAGGTGAGCTGGTCGAAGAGATCAGTAGAATTGTGTCCACAAGTGGTGGTCGCCCCGCAGAGCGAGGCACATTCGTGGGTGCGATGCATCAGTACTATGGGAAGATGCTCGCGGCGTTTGGCGAGACCCAGTACCAATATGTGAAAGAGTTGGAGAAGTCTGAAGCGCGTCTCGTTCAGACATTCAACGAAGTTCTCAATGATCCGGATCTGTCTCAGGACGTGAAGAGGGAGGTTGCACGGATGATTCCCAAGGTCAGTGAATGCCATTCCGTCATGGTGAATCGGCTGCAATCGATGCATCGGCACTGAGGCTGGATGTTTCGTTGCTAACGAATAGTCCGCACATGTCCTGCCCGGCCTGCCGCCGACCCGCGAGCAGCAGCAACAGGCCCGGCGCCTAGCGGAGGCGGGGGCGAAAGAGATCGAGCGGATCAAGGCGGCACTGGAGCCGAGCCGACCACCGAAGGAGACCAAGCCCAGGGCGAGGGATCCCATGATGGCGTGGGTCAGGGAAGGTAGAGACCTATTGTCCCGAGCTCGAATCTGATCCCCCGTTCAGGCGGGGGGGCGATTGCCGGACCTTGCTGGCGTTGCAGCCCCTCTTTGCTTAGCGTCGGCGGGGGCCGTCTTGCCTTTGGCACTGATTCCCAGCCTTTTTTCGATTCTTGCCTCTGCCGTATCGAGTGGCGGCGGGGGAATGTCGCGTACAGATATTCTGGGAGCTGCTACAGGTCGCAGGCGGCATTGGTTCCACCAAGCCTCCAAGTCTTCTCTATGGATGCGATCCGACTTGGCGCTTTGCCCGAGTCTCACAGCGGCGAGTTGCCCGCCATCGATGGCTCTGCGTATCGTCTTGGCAGAGCACGCGCTCTGCTTAGCCGCTTCTGCAACGGTCATCAGCTTGCCGGGAGGTTGCACTAGCGTTTCCCCTTGCGCTCGTCATAGCGCCGTAGCCGGGCAAGAGCTTCCTTCATCTCAGGGGAGGTTACAGCTAGGGTTGGTGCGGAAGTTACCGATGGACGCGACCAAGCCTTCGCGCCGTAGATCGCCTGGTAGAGAGCCGCCTTCGCATAGAGCTTCTTCCCCATGAACTTCCGCGGATCAAGATCGTATTCGTGGGCGCGGGCATTGAACTGGCTAACTGACACGCCGCAGTAGTGGGCGGCCTCGTCTGCAGTAAGCCAGTCCTTGCCTGACAGATCGACGCATAGCACCGCTATTTGCTGTCGAAGTGCCTTGATCTCGTCTAGCAGGGAGACGTCGGATTCGGAGGTGTCCATCGGGATCTGATCCTGCGTGCCTACCCGCACCCTGCCACAGCGAAAGCCAGGTCGGAACCCCGGAGATCACTCAACCGGATTTCAAACCTATAACACGATAGGGAGAGGCCCCAGCCTCTCCTCTATGCCGGCGCAATGCCGGCTCCCTACTGACAAGGAGCCTATCGTGTTCATCGAACGATCCAATTCCCCTCTTGAGTACTTGGCCGCATTCGCGGTCGTCTTCTTGGCCGGAGTCATCACAAAGTCCCGAAGCTGTTGAGTCAGCCTGATCGGAGCCTGTAGCTGAGGCTCCACCTCACCCGGAAATCTGGTTCCCAACGCTCCACTTTGGTTCCAATGACGTCCATATGCGTCATTGAAATCAATGACTTGCGATGTGTATTTTTTTATAGGCGCTGGGCGGATCCTTGAATGGCCTTGGGCTTCCTAGCCTGTTGACACTGACACAACACGAGCTACCCCATGGAGAAAGCCAGTTCCAACCCGCTACGTGTCGTACGGAGAGAAGAGGTCCAGCGGCGGCTGGGAATCTCTCGCTCGACGATCTACGCGTATATCAACCGGCGCTCGCCCAGCTACAGGCCCTACTTTCCGAAGCCTGTGCATCAGGGGAGAACCATGGGATTCATCGAGCAGGAAGTGGATGACTACGTCCTGCGTCTTATGGACGCAAGAAAACTCGAAACTCAGCCCTAACTTTGACGTGGCGTAGGCCAAGTTAAACCCGCCAATCGCAAGTTTTTCTATGAGATTCCAGCGCGTCTCACAACCACACGATCTAGGAATGAACGTTGTTAATAGCCCAATTGAAGGAGAGTACATATGGGGCAAGCAGCACACAGCAGTAGCATGTATCGTCGCGCCTATCTATGGGCATCGGACGGAACAAGGCTGATCACTGATCAGCAGACCGCCACCTTTGCTGTAAAGCAGATCGTGGACATGATGGGCAAATTGATGCGCTCCAAGGCGCCACTGTTTGAAGTGGATAGTCGCCATCAACTGTCGTTTGTACGTCGTACCACCCTGGGTGAAGCGTTCCTTCTGAGCCTGAAGTCAGATCTTGGTGCAATCTCTAAACACTTTCCAGCTCACCGGCATAGCCCTTACTGCACTCTGTTTAAGCGCTTTTCTGCACCAGTTCGCTTTCTGTTCTCGGGCAATAAGCTCTTCGTTGAGGATGTACCCAGGGTCAATGCTGCAATAGAAAAAATGCGCGCTTTCGCCAAAGGGCCCGCACTTGGTGGGGCCATGCGTAATCTAAGGCGGTGTGAACATGAGAACGGTAAAGCTTCGCGTGAGCTGCTCTTGCGACTGCGTGAAGGCTACTCAAAACTGCTAGCTATCCGACTGGACTTCGGCTATTACTCCAACCTCTCTGATAAAGGGCGGATCTTCGCGCAGAGTGTGAGCTTGAAGGAGGCGCAGCAGCATCGTGACCGGCTGCTCAGCTATCTTCGTAGGGGCCCGCTCTCAGAGCATCTGGCCGGGTACATCTGGCGCCTGGAGTATGGTCTCGAGAAGGGGCACCACTACCATGTAGCGATTTTCTACAACGGCCAAGCGCTCGCTAAGGACATCAGCATTGCTGACATGATTGGCCACTACTGGAGGCAGACGGTGACCAAAGGGCGGGGGATGTTCTTCAGTTGCAACAAGAACAAAGAGATGTACGAGAGGTCCGGTATCGGTATGGTTGATCGCTCAGATGAGGAGAAGTGGGAGGCGGTGCACGAGGCGCTCCGATATCTCACGAAACAGGACCTCTACCTGCGCTTTCGGCCTGGCCCCAGGATTCGGACGTTCGGAGTTGGGGGGCCGTACTAGCTCAGCGATGGATCAGGGGCCGGTCACTGACCGGCCTTCGTCCTTGTCAGGACCTTCTTCTTAGTCAGCGTGGCATAGACCGCAGTCAGCTTGGGCGAAGCCTGCAAGGTGCGTCGGAACCAGTTCTCATCCTTCCCCTTCCCATCTTCCAAATCAAACATCGCTTGGCGAAAATCCGCAGTGAACCTGAATGGATTTTGGGAGTTAATTGCTAAGATCGATGCAGTTACCCGCTGTCTGCTAGCCAGAAGTTCAGCCTTGGGGGTTCTGCCACCAATGGCGCCATTCTTGGCTGCAACGCGTCTCGCCGCCGCCTCATCAGAAGACTCGTACGCTGCCTCCATTAAACCTTCGCGGTGCGCCATTGTCTTCTGGGCCTGGACAAGATAGAACCAGCCTTCCTCAGCCTTGCCCTCTTTATGAAGATCTCGGGCCATGGAGAGCAGGATGCCAACCCTGTGCAGCTCGTCTGGACTTAGATGGACCCCCCATCCGCTAACGCGAGCCCCATCTGTGGTTTGGTACAGGAGTTCCCGAAGAACGTCCCCAAATTGTTTTGCCTGATCTGGAATTATGGATAGTAAGAACGATCGGATATCTTCCATGACTACGCCCTATGCGATTTCTGGCCATGGTCATGTTCTCAGTCTTAACTGTCCAGTCGTGCAAGGGCTCGCGCAAAGTGAGTCGATTAGTGAGTCCAAAGTAGATTGAAGTAGATTTAATATCAATCAAATCAATCATTTACTCTTCTGTTTCGGTTGCTTCACGGCCACCATTGCATCCCATGACCCAGGTCATTCAGAAAGGCGCCGCAATGCGGTGCCTTTTTTGTGGCGCTCGTCCAGGGCTACTACTTCGTCCGCGCAGCCTTCGCTTTAGCCGCCGCCGCGTCAGCAGCCTCCTGTGCGGCCGTTGCTGCCGCATTCGCGGAACGTGCCGCCTCCGCTCTTGCCGCCTCGAAATAGGTGAGCCGCTGCAGACTGGTCCTGCGTTCCAGCTCCATTGCTGCGGCGAAGCTCTCCGGATGCTTTGCAGCACAGGCCTCCTGCACCAGTTGCACGGCACGATCAGACAGCCCGGGCTGGATGTTGCCGAGCAGGCAATCGGCATACGGTACGGGCGCGGCCGGACTGGCGGCCAGCGCGCCGATGAGCACGACACTCAACATGCAAACCTCCTTGTAGGCTTCGAAGGGGCTGGCGACCAGCCCGTCCCAAGTATGGACCGGTTCTGGGTGCAACGGCGACTACGCCGGCCGGATATCCCGGCACACCAGTTCCATCAGCCCGCGGCAGGCGGGAACAACCGATCGATTAGCCCCTCATCCGGATGGCGGTCGGGCGTGGCCATCGACCGGTAGCGTTCGGCGGCGTCCAGCATTTCCACCACGGTCAGCATGCCAATGGCGGCACGCTCCGCGTGTGCCATCGCGAGTTCCCGCCCGGGCGGCAGATCGGTTTCCGGCCTGGGCAGACCGTCGGCGCCGTCGCCGTCGCCATCGCGGATGCGCTTGAGGCGTCCCCAGAATGCGCATCCACGCATGGCGTGGATCTACTTTCGCCTGAGAACAATCGCTGCGATGACGGCTGCGATGCCGACCGGAATCAGGACGACCGCCAGAAGAATGATCCAGTGCCAAATGCTGAAGCCCCCCATATCCCAACTCCTTGTAGGAAACGATGAATGTTAGCAGACGCGATTGCAGTCATTTCCCGATACAGTTCAAGCATCGCGCAGCGCCGTAGCGTACGTGCAGGCATGCCGAATCGGCCGACGCCTTGGCCTTGGCGTTATGCTCGGCACTTTCCCAGGATGGGCCGCCCCATGCGCTTGATCGTGCTGTCGCTGTTGTTGTCCGTTGTCTCCGCCGCGCCGCTGATGGCCGCCGAAACCGTATCGCCTGCTGCCGCCTCGCCACTGGTCATCGGCGAGACCTTCACCATCGAGTCGAAGGCGCTGGGCGAAACCCGCCGCATCAATGTCTACCGTCCGCAGCCCTGGGGCCTGGACCCGAAGGCACCGTTGCCGGTGCTGTACATGGCCGATGGCGGCATCGGCGAGGATTTCCTGCATGTGGCCGGGCTGGTGCAGGTACTGAGCGGCAACGGCAGCATGCGTCCGTTCCTGCTGGTCGGCATCGAGAACACCGAGCGCCGTCGCGACATGACTGGGCCCAGCAACGACCCGCAGGACCAGAAGATCGCACCGCGCATCGGTGGATCGGCGGCCTACCGCCGCTTCCTGCGCGATGAACTGATGCCGCAGGTACGCCAGCGCTACCCGACCACCGACGAGCGAGCACTGATCGGTGAATCGCTGGCCGGCCTGTTCGTGGTCGAAACGCTGCTGCAGGAGCCGACGCTGTTCAACAGCTACATCGCACTGGATCCCAGCCTGTGGTGGAACCGAGGCACGATGCTGGCCGGCGCAGCCAAGCAGCTGCCGGCGGTGACGCGCGCGCAGCCGCGCGTGTTCCTGGCCAGCAGTGGTCAGCCGGAGCTGGCTGCCTCCGCCGCGCAGTTGGCCACGCTGCTGCAGCGGGCCTCGCCGTCACCGCTGGTGAAGTACCTGCCGCTGCCGGAGGAAACCCACGCCACCATCTATCATCCGGCCGCGTTGCAGGCGCTGCGCACCCTGTTCCCGGCACCGCCGCCGGCCTCGCCCTGACCTGGCGTGGCGCCACGCCGCACGGCGTGTGAGGATGCGGTAGCGGCGCCACCGGGCGCGCCGCCCGCAACAGGAGAGCGCGGATGCAGCGTGTGCGTGGATGGAGTGTGGTGGCCTGCCTGACCCTGGCGGGATGTGCGATGTCGGTGGCGCCACCGGCAACGCAGAGTGACGTGAAGGAAAGCGCGGCAACGGCCGTGCCGGGCGTGGTGCTGCCGGATACGGAAGCGCTGCGCGTACATGACCCCGTGGGGCGTGATTACCCGATATGGGTGGCACTGCCGGCCGACTATGCCACGCACCCTGAAAAGCACTATCCGGTGCTGTACGTGACCGATGCGCTGTACAGCTTCCCGCTGGTGCGCAGCGTGCGCAATCTGGTGGGGCAGCAGGGCATCAACATCGAGAACTTCATCCTGGTCGGTTTGCCGCCGCAGGAGGGGCTGACTTCGAAGCAGAGCCGCTCGCGCGATTACACGCCCAGCGACCCGGCGCGTACCGCCGGGGGGTACTACAGTGATGACGTCACCTACGGTGGTGCCGCGCACTATCGCGATTTCCTGGCGGCGCACGTGCTGCCGATGGTCGATGCGCGCTACCGCACAGACCCGGCACGGCGCGTATTCGCCGGCCACTCCTATGGCGCTCTGTTCGGCGCCTATGTGCTGACCACCCAGCCGGACATGTTCAGCACCTACATCCTGTCCAGTCCTTCGCTGTGGTTCGATCAGCTGCGGCTGCCGCGCATGCAGGATGCCGCCGCCATCCCGGCGCAGCCGACGCGCGTGCTGCTGTCGGTAGGCAGCTACGAGACGGACAAGCCAGGGGCGCGTTACTCAACCGGGAACGACATGCTGCGGCAGACTGCCGACTTTGCCGCCCAGCTTGGGCGGAATGGCCGCAAGCTGCAGGTGGAGAATGTGGTGATCGACGGTGAGGACCATCTCACGGTGTACCCGCGGGTAATCACCCGCGCATTGCTGGAGGTGATACCAGGCGAAGGGCCGTATACCGGCGGTTGATGCCTTGTTCAATCCACGCCATGCGTGGATCAATGGCTCACGCCGCCTGTGCATCTGGCCCGACCAACACGCCCACATCCGCGTGCCGGAAGCACAGCCGGATGGCATCGAGCAGTTCGCTCATGTTGTAGGGCTTGGGCAGGAAATGGATGCCGTCGCGCAGTTGCGGCAGCACCTGGTGCTGGTCCATGCCCGAGGTGACCAGGATCGGCAGGTGTGGGTAGAGACTGCGAACCCGGTTGGCGGCTTCAATGCCACTGATCAGGCCCAGATTGACGTCGGTGAACAGCAGATCGAAACGCTCCCCGGCGGCCAGCAGACCCAGTGCCGCTTCGGCGGAGCTCACGCCCACCACGTGGCAGGCCTGGCTTTCCAGCGCCAGCCGGCTCAGTTCGCGGGTTTCCTCCGCGTCCTCGATCAGCAGGACGCGGGGTTCGACGTGGCGCTTGGACAGCAACATGACGCGGCAACTCCGGACAGCAACGGTGAAAAGGCGCGCAAGTATGCGCAAGCCGGTGGTGATCCCGGCGTGCACGGCAAGCTAAGCGGGCGTTACAGGTCTCTCTGGCGCCGGAGCCGAACGTGCCAGGCCAGCACCGCGACCGCGAGCAGGGCGGTGCCGATGCGCAGGCCGGTAGCCTGCCAGCCCAGTGCAACGGCGTCATCAAGGCTGAACGCATTCCAGGCCAGGTTCATCGAAACGTGCAGGACCAGGCCGCACCACAGAGTGTCACCGTCGAGGTGGTCGAGCCAGGCGAAGATGAAGCCGCCCAGAGCGATCACCGCGCCGACGAACAGGGCGGTGCCACCTCCCTCGAAACCGCCGAAGCCCAGCCAGTGGACCATGCCGAACAACAGCGCCTGCGGCAGTGCGAGCCACGGCCAGGGGCCGCGAACGATCTTCACCAGCAAGACGAATCCGAGGCCACGGAACAGCACTTCCTCGGCCAGCGGGAACAGCACTGCGAGCATCGTGGCGTCCAATGCGGTCAGTGCCTTGTTTGATGTGCCGAGCAGTGCCAGGCCCAGCCAGCACGGCAGGGTGGCCAGCAGCACCCACATCGGGCCGCCCCAGCCATTCCCGCGCAGCCCGAGGCTGGCCAGCAGGCTTGTTCCACGGGGGCGCAGCAGCGCGGCCAGCAGGAGTGCTACCAGCGCCGCCAGCGCGTTGTCCACCAGGCTGCCGCCATAGGGGATGGGCAGTGCGGGAATCGGTGTGCCGATGGCCGCGGCGATATCGCGCAGGTTCAGGCCGAGGCCAACGCCCAGCAGTACCAGCCCCATGCGCACGGCGTTGGGTAGGCGGGACAACCTGGTCATGTACGCACTCCTTGCGGAACAGGGGCCCAGTGTGTGCGACTGCCGTGGCATGGGCACGCGTCGGAAGTCCCCGTGCCATCGGTCATGGGTTGCCGCACAGTCATCACAGGGCAGGTAGAGTCATTGCCAGACCGACAGGAGCAATGCCGATGCTGTGCCCCGTATGCACGACCCAGACCCTGCAGATGGCCGAACGCCACGGCATCGAGATCGACTATTGCCCGGGCTGCCGTGGTGTCTGGCTGGATCGTGGCGAGCTGGACAAGATCATCGAACGTGCTGGTGCAGGTGCGGCCGTACCGCCGCCAGCGCCCGTGCAGGCTCAGCCGGCGTCCGCGCCGCCACCAGTGATGCACCGTGATACCCGCCACCTCGGCCAGCGCTACGAGGACAACCGTGGCCACGGCTACAAGAAAAAGAAGAAGGAGAGCTTCCTGTCGGAGTTGTTCGATTTCTAGGCGCTTCGCTCTTCGTAGCGTCGGGCCATGCTCGACTGGTTGTTGCCGCCAATAGTCGAGCATGGCTCGACTCTACAAGGGCCGGAAAGGAAAGCAGTCGAGCATGGCTCGACTTTACAGGGCGCGCATGATCACGGCCGCCGAAGGATGAACTCACGGTCGTGGGTGTCGCCCACGATGAAGTCGTACTCGCCAACCTTGCTGCAGCCATAGCGCGCATAGAAGCGCTGAGCACCGAAGTTTTCTTCCCACACGCCCACCCAAAGGGTGCGGCGCTGCGGCTGGTCCAGCCAGGTCATGAACGCATCCATCAGGCGCGCGCCGTGGCCGCCGTTCTGGTGTGCAGCCAGGATGTAGAACCGCTTCAGTTCGATGTCGCCCTCGCGTGCATCCGTGTGCGGCAAGGTGTTGGCACCGGCGGCCAGATAGCCGACCACGGCATCACCTTCCATCAGCAGCCAGATCGCGCTGCGTGGGTCGGACAGTTCGATGCGCTGCGGTTCGCTGCTGTAGTGCGCCTGCAGGAAATCGTCCAGCTCCTGCGGCGGATAGGAATCGCCCCAGGTTTCGTTGTAGGTGGCAATTGCGATGGCCGACAGCGCGTCGACATCGGCAAGGGTGGCGCGGCGGATCTGCAACGACATGGCGGTGCCTGCAATGGAGCGTGGCGCAGTGTAGCCGGCCCCGGCGGCTGCCGGGGCTGGCCATTGCTCACGAACCGCTGCTCAGAACCACATGCGCACGCCCGCCACCCAACGCGTGTCGCGCGCGTGGTCACCGGCATAGTCGGCGGTGTCGCCAAACGTACGTTCGTGGCTGATGCCGATGTACGGCGCGAAGCGACGGCTGAACTCATAGCGCAGGCGCAGCCCGGCTTCGACCTTGTTCAGTCCGCGACCAATGCCGTACTCCGGTTCATCCTTGGCCGCAACGGTGGCTTCCAGCAGCGGCTGCAGGATCAGGCGGTTGGTCAGCAGTACGTCGTACTCGACCTCGGCCTTGGCCAGCACCTGGCCGCCGGAGCCGAGGTACAGCGTGGCCGAACTCTCGAACTTGTACGGCGCCAGGCCCTGGATGCCGATGGCCGCCCACGTGCGCGAGTCGGCCGGGCGGAAGTCCTGGCGCACACCGACCAGCACGTCCCACCACGGCGACACGCTGCGGCCATACAGTGCTTCCAGCGATGACGACTCGGTGCGGCCGCGGCTGCGTTCGCCATCGGTGCGCAGCCACAGGCGGTTGATGTTGCCGCCGATCCAGCCCGTGGCCTCCCAGGCCTGGCCGTCGCTGTCCTTGCCGTCCCAGTGTTCGAGGCGGTCGATCAGCAGCAAGCTGTTGATCTCTGGTGCATGCTCCATCGCACCGTGGGCGATGGGCGGGAATGCGGCGGCACGGTCGGCATCGGTGGGGACCGGAATCGGCTCACGCGGTTCGGTGGGTGCGGGCGTGCCGTGACCCATCGCCGCATGGTCCATCTGCGAATGGTCCATCGCCGCTGGCTGCATCGCGCCATGGTCCATCTTCGAGTGGTCCATCGCGCCCGAATCCATCTTCAAATGATCCATCTTCGAATGATCGACCTGTTCGACTGGTGCGTTGACGGTCTTTGCGGGCGCGTCCATCGCAGCCATGTCATGGCCGGCGTGCGACTGCGCGAAGACCGGCAATGCGGCGGCCAGACCCAGGGCCAGCAGGCTGGGGGAAAACAGTGAGCGGCTCATTCTTCGATCCTCACTTCGCGCATCATGCCCGCTTCCATGTGGTACAGCAGATGGCAGTGGTAGGCCCAGCGGCCGAGCGCATCGGCGCGTACGCGGTAGCTGCGGCGCGTGCCGGGTGGCATGTCGATGGTGTGCTTGCGCAGCTGGAACTCGCCCTGGGCGTTTTCCAGATCACTCCACACGCCGTGCAGGTGGATCGGGTGCTGCATCATGGTGTCGTTGACCAGCACGATGCGCATGCGCTCGCCGTAGTTCAGCCGCAGCGGTTCGGCGCTGGCGAACGGGATGCCATCGAACGACCAGGAGAATTTTTCCATGTGGCCGGTCAGGTGCAATTCGATCTCGCGGCTTGGCTCGCGGCCATCGGGATCCTCGAACAGGCTGCGCATCGCGCCGTAGGTCAGCACCTGGCGTCCGTTGTCGCGCAGACCAATGCCGGGGTCGTCCAGCTTCGGTTCGGTGGCCGAGCTCTGCATGTCCACCAGCGGGTTGTTGCGCTCGCTGGCCGGATGCTTCGGTGCCTTGCCGGCAGCATCGCCACCGCCGTGCGCACCGTGACCCATGCTGGCGCCGCAGCCACCCTCCATGCCCTTCATCGCGGCCATGTCGTGGCCACCATGGCCACCACTGCCCATGTCGTGCCCCATGTCGCTCATCGTCAGCAACGGGCGTGGGTCGCGCGCGGGAATCGGGGCCTGCAGCCCGTGGCGCACCGCCAGCGTGCCGGCGGCGTAGCCGGTGCGGCCCATGTCCTGGCAGAAGATGGTGAAGGCGTCCTGGCCGGTGGGTTCGACCAGCACGTCGTAGGTCTCGGCCGGCGCGATGCGGAATTCGTCGATGCTGACCGGATGGATGTACTGGCCGTCGGCGGCCACCACGGTCATCTTCAGGCCGGGGATGCGCACATCGAAGTAGGTCATCGAGGCGCCGTTGATGAAACGCAGCAGCACCTTCTCGCCGCTGCGGAACAGCCCGGTCCAGTTGCCGGCTGGGGCGGTGCCGTTCATCAGGTAGGTGTAGGTGTGCGCGTTGATGTCGGAGATGTCGGTCGGCGTCATCCGCATCCGCCCCCACATGCCACGGTCGGACAGCGCGGCTGACCAGCCCTCGCGCTTCACGTCACGCAGGAAGTCGGGCAGGGTGCGCTTGTAGTAGTTGTCATGCTCGGCGAGCTTCTTCATGCGGCGGAACAGCGCGCCAGGGTCCATGTCGGTCCAGTCGGACAGCATGATCACGTGCTCGCGATCGTGCCGGTAGGGCGCCGGTTCGGCCGGATCGATGATAAGCGCGCCGTACAGGCCGGCCTGTTCCTGGAACATCGAGTGGCTGTGGTACCAGTAGGTGCCCGACTGCTTCAGTTCGAAGTGGTAGTGGTAGGTCTCGCCGGGGCCGATGCCGTTGAAGCTCAGGCCGGGCACGCCGTCCATGTTGGCCGGCAGCAGGATGCCGTGCCAGTGGATCGAGGTCGGGTGGCGTTCCAGGGTGTTGCGCACGAACAGGTCCACGGTCTGGCCTTCGCGCCAGCGCAGGATCGGTGCCGGCAGCGAGCCGTTGACGGTGATCGCCGGGCGGGTGCGGCCGGTGAAATTGGCCAGCGATTCGCCGATGGCCAGTTCGATGCGGGTGTCGCTGAGCACGGCGGGGGCACCGGCCAGGCGTGGGGCGGCAGTGGCGGCGGCGAGCGCGCGCTGCGGCACGCCGACAGCGGCGATGCCGGCAACCACGCCACCGGCGGCCAGGCCCTGCACGAACAGGCGGCGCGACGGCATGGGCACAGCGCCCGGACCGGGGGGAATGCGGGTATTCATGGTGGTGACTCCAGACACGTAAAGACGCCGGCAGGTGGCCGGCTACGGTGCGCAGGGCGCACGGTGCATGTGGAATCAGCCGATGGGAGGGCGGGAGATCGGCGGCAGCGGCGGCGCCGGACGGCCGTTGGCCGGCATCGGCTGCGGGGCCAGCGAGAGCGCCGGGCCGGCCATGAACGGCAACGGCTGCACGACCAGCAAGGGGTGCTGGGCACAGCTGCGCACGCAGTCCTTGATCTGGCAGTGGGCGTCGTGGGCGGGGGCCTTGGCCTGCGGGGCCTCGTTGGCCTGCATGGCGGCGTGGTGGTGGCAGTCGGGGTCACCGCCATCTACGGCGGCCGCGACGGCGTGTGCCATCCGCCCCATTTCCTCGTGACCGCTGGCCATGGCCGCGTTCAGCCCGTTGAGCAACAGGCTGAGCATGAGCACGACACGGAGCAGGGTCGAGGCCAGGGACATGGCGTTAATCTAGCTGCAAGTGGGCGCCGATGCACTTCTGGCTGAATGGCTGGT
>NZ_JAOCLC010000061.1:0-30569 GCF_029845105.1 Stenotrophomonas sp. GD03654
TACCGGTGTGGTGGGTATCGACCGTTGGTCGATACGCGCTACAACCACTTCGCGCGCTTGAACAACCGGTACAGGCCCACGCACACGCCACCCACGCCAACAATCATCAGCGGGTAGGCCCAGGGTTGGTTCAACTCCGGCATGTGGCTGAAGTTCATGCCATACCAGCTGGTGATCAGCGTCGGCGCCGCCAGCAGCGCCGCCCATGCACCCAGCCGCTTGACCGTCTCGCCCTGCGCCAGCGTCACCAGCGACAGGTTGACGCTCAGTGCGGTGCCCAGCATCTCGCGCAGGGTGTCGATCACATCGCTGATGCGTACTGCATGGTCGTGCACGTCGCGGATGTACAGCTTCACTTCGTCGGGGATCAGTTCGCCCTGATAGCGGCGCAGCTGCGCCAGTACATCCTGCAGTGGCGCCACCGCCATCCGCATCTTGTTCAGTTCGCGCTTGAGTTCGTACAGCCGCACCACGGTGCTGCGCTTGTAGTTGTCCGCAAAGATGTCCTTTTCCAGCAGGTCCAGGGTGTCGCGGAAGCGGTGCACGATCGGCAGGTAGTTGTCGACCACGAAGTCGGCCACCGCGTACAGGCAGTACGAGGGGCCCATCTTCAGCAGCTGCGGCTCTCGTTCGACACGCGCACGCACCGGTGCGTAGGACAGCGAGGCGCCATGACGCACCGTCACCAGGAAGCGCGGGCCGAGGAAAGCATGGGTTTCGCCGTACTGGATGCGCTCGTCGACCATCTGCGCGGTGGTCACCACCACGAACATCGAATTGCCGTAGGTCTCGACCTTTGGCCGCTGGTGCGCGTTGCGCGCATCTTCGATGGCCAGGTCGTGCAGGCAGAATTCCTCCTGCAGTTTCAGCAGTACATCGTCGTTGGGGTCGTACAGGCCAACCCAGACGAAACCATTGCCACTGGCAATGACATCGCTGATGGCGTCCAGGCTGATGTCGTGGCGTTTGCCTTCGTCATCGTAGTGGACGCAGTTGATGACGCAGGCGGGGTTGGCCGAAGCAGGGGCGGAAGCGGAGGCGGGCAATGACATGCCCGCCATCGTGCGTCAGGGCTGTGTTTCGGACAAGTGAGGACGGCGCCCGAGCACCCAGGCCAGCGCCACGTGCACCGGCAGCAGCAGCACGATCCACTGCACGTTGTACTGTGCCTGCAGGCTCAGCCAGTGCAGCACCAGCGCGGCCACTGCCTGTACCGCCAGCAGCCACAGCACGATCCTGAACATGCGGCCCGGCACGCGCCGACGCAGCAGGGCGATCGCGCCCGGCAGCAGCAGCACCGCCAGCGGCGAGAGCAGCAGCAGGTTGCGGTTGGCCCAAGCGGCGTAGTGGATGCTGAAGCCCCACAGGAACACCAGCACGCCACCCAACAGGGCGCACAGCAGCCAGAATGGCAGTGCCAGCCCCGCCAGCAGGCGCGGGCGGTTGCGCAGCGCCAGCACGCCAGCGGCGATCACCAGGCCGCACAGCAGCCACGGCCACCAGCGGCGTGCGAACTCCTTCGGCTCCGGATCGATGCGGTGCGGCAGCAGCTCCTGTTCGGACTGCACCAGCGGACGCCCATCGCTGTTGCGTGCCTGGCGCAGCGCATCGGCCAGGCGCATCGGCACGAAGGCTTCCTGCCAGCGCGACAGCGGCTGGTCGGCGAACGGTCCGAGGCCTACATCGAAGCCCAGCCACATCCACGGTGCCGGCGACGCCAAGCGGACCGATTCACTGCGGTAGGTATTGCCACGCGAGCGCCCGGCCAGCTGCGACTGCAGGCCGCCACCCAATGCCTTGTCGAGGGTGTCGCGCACCATCGTGGCGCAGTTGGCGGTGTAGTAGTCGTAGTGGTAGCGCGCGTTTTCCGGCTTGGCCCGCTCGGCCAGATCTGCAGCCAGCGCACGTGCCTGGTCGGGGCGCAGGTCCAGCCACTGCACGTTGGCGCCGCGGCCGGTCTCGTCGTAGTACGACAGATCCTGCTGCAGCGGCAGCGCCACCAGGTAATACATCATGTCGCCGCGTGCGAAGCGGCTGATGAAATCGTCCTCGGACGGGTCGAAGTAGCCGAAGTTGTACGAAGTTGCCTCGCCGCTGACCGGATCAAGCACCACGATGGCGTCATGGCCGAAGCGTTCGAAGAACACCGTGCCGGGCTGCATGGTCACCACGCCGATGCGCGGGGCAGGAACCTCGGTGCTGGCGCTGGGTGCAGTTGGTGCAGTTGGTGCAGGCGTGGCTGCCGCCGGCTGCGCGAAGGCGGCCAGCGGCAGGGCCATGGCCAGCACGCACAGTGCCAGCCACACCATGAGGATCAGGCCGCGGCGCTTCAAGCGTCGTCCTGCGCGTCCGGCGGCAGCACGGTCACGTGGAAGGCCTGCACCCGGCGCGCATCGGCGCGGGCCACGCGGAACATGAAACGGTCCAGCGCCAGCTCGTCACCGACTTCCGGTAGATGGCCCACGGCCTCGGTGACCAGGCCGCCGATGGTGTCGTAGTCCTCGTCGGAGAACGTCGCGCCGAATCGCTCGTTGAAGTCGCCGATCGGGGTCAGCGCGTCGACCACGTACTGGCCGTCGGACTGGATGGCGATCTGTGCCGAGGGATCTTCAGCTTCGTCATGCTCGTCGTCGATGTCGCCGACGATCTGTTCCAGCACGTCTTCGATGGTGACCAGGCCGGCGACACCGCCGTACTCGTCGACCACGATGGCCATGTGGTTGCGCGACAGGCGGAACTCCTTGAGCAGCACGTTGAGCTTCTTCGCCTCCGGGATCAGCACCGCTGGGCGCAGCAGCTCACGCACGTTGGCCGGGCCGTTGTCGGCAACCACGCCGCGCAGCAGGTCCTTGGCCAGCAGGATGCCAAGGATGTCGTCCTTGTTCTCGCCGTGCACCGGGAAGCGTGAATGGCCGGATTCGACCACCTGCTTCATCAGTTCCAGGAAGGGCGCTTCAACCGGCAGCGAGACCATCTGCGAGCGCGAAATCATCACGTCGCCCACGGTCAGCTCGGCCACCGAAATGGCGCCTTCCATCATCTTCAGGGTATCGGCGGCGATCAGACCCTCTTCCTGCGCGGTGTGCAGGACAGCGACCAGCTCGTCGCGGGTATGGGGTTCGCCGGAGAAGGCGGAGGTCAGGCGTTCAAGCCAGCCGCGCTTCTTTTCACTGTGCTCCGCAGGGGAGCTACTACTGTCGTCTTCTGACATCTCTGGAAAAAAGGCACCCGGCAGGCCGGGCGTTGGCCCAAGTCTAGCAGGATGTGACGGCCTGTCAGTGACTGCCGGTGGCCGGGGCAGGGGCGGTAGGGGCCGGCTCCTCCTCGGGCAGGTCCAGGCTGTAGGTGCAGCCGGCCAGAGTCTTGCCAGGGTGGGAGGCCACGGTGGAGACGCTGAGGATGATCGACTCGATCTGGGCCTCGCCGGTCTTCGGGTCGGTCACGTCGCGGCTGACCAGCTCGCGGCCGGCCATGAACTTGCCGTCCTGGTCGTAGGCGGTCTCCAGTGCCAGGCGCTTTGCCAGCGGGCGTGGGTCGGCCTGGTCGAGGACGGCCATGATGCTGGCGCCGGCCACCGCCACCCGCTCGGTCTGTTGCCCGAAGACGGTGATCGGGCTGGCCAGCCGGTACTCGCTCATGAACTGGTTGCCTTGCGGCAGCGGCTGCAGGCCCTGGGCCACGGCCTTCAGCGGATCGGCCAGCAGCGGCGCCAGCGCGGCCTGCTCGGCCACCCCCTGGCGGCATTCGATCAGGGCCGGCAGGTCAAGACTGGAGGCGAGGGCCGAAGGCACCGCAAAGGCACACAGCAGGGGCAGGCAGCAACGCAGGGACACGGGCAGGTTCCGCAGGCGGGCCGGACATCATAACGGTGACGGGGGCGGGTTCTCAGCCTTGCTGCTGCGGCTGCCGCGGGTCAGCAGGGCGCGTAGCCCCATCACCGGCAGGGTGAGCAGCACCGCCTGCATCGAAGCGTGGAGGACCGTGACCAATCCGCGGGCCGCCAACGGCAGCAGGCCCGATTGTTCGAACCAGGGCATCAGTGCCGGTTCGGCGGCCTTCGCCAGTGGCATGTACATCGCGCAGAGCGCGTACAACAGCCAGAGTGAGGCGGTTGACGCATGGAAGAACGGCAAGGTCGCCGCTGAGCGCCGCAGGCGCTGCTGGACCACCACGCGCCAGGCCACCGGCGCGGTGAGCGCGCCCATCAGCATCAGCAGCAGCGCGCTCGTCACCAGGCCCATCGTGGTGCTCATTCCGTGCCGCTGTTGCAGCAGCTGAGGCCCGATCACGCCGACCGCCAGACTGGCAATGACGCACGCCGGTGACAGCAGTGCCAGCGTGCGCAGCAGCCAGTGCTGCCCGCTGGGGTCGCGTGCACTGACACGGCGCACGGCATGCGCGCCCAGCACCAGGAGAGTGGCGAAAAGACCGGCAGCCACCATGATCGTCGTGAAACCGTACCCTGGGTTCATCCTTTTTCCTTCCGCGTCCTGGCCGGTGTTGAACAATAGCGCAGCGCATGGGCGGGCGTTCCAGCCCGGGCGCAGTCAAGGCGGATTCCAGCGCGTGGTCGCTGGGTACCAGCGCAGCCTGACCGGGTAGCCCAGCTGCACCTGCAGGTGGTCGCGTACGGCCGCCGCCGTCGCGCGGTTGGCTGGGGTATCCCGCAGCTCAACCTCCAGCTCTCCGGCCTTGACGTCCAGGCTATAGCCGAACAGGTCGGGCAGCTGGGCCAGCAGCCAGTCCCGCTGTGTGTGCAGGCGGCGCTGCATCTCCGCTTCGGTCATCGCGGCGCCGGTGATGTAGCGCACGCGTTGCGGACCATCCGCCCCTGGATGTGTCTCATCGGCCTCGGCTGCGGCGCCTGTCAGTCGCACCACAACGTTCCAGCCCCTCGCATTGTCCACCCAGATGCCGGCCAGACGTGCCGCGTGCCGCGCTTCCAGGCGCTCGATCAGCGCCCGTTGCTGGGCAGTGGCGACGATATTGCGGGTGTCGCGCTCGCTGCTGCCGAAGAACGCCCGTAGTTCGGCGATCTTTGCGGCGATGTCGGCCTCGCTGTCGCTGGTGGGGAACGGTGAGGGACGGTCAGGATCGGGCATCAGGCCTGCCGCGGACTGCAGTAGCACGGCAAGCACAAGTGCGGCCAGGGTCATGCTGCGCTCCTCTTCCGTGAGTGCGTGGGTTCGGAACAGAACCCGGTGTCAGCGCTCGCCCGCGTAGGGATCGGCGATGCCGAGCTCGGCCAGGATGTCGCGCTCGAGCTGCTCCATCGCCTCGGCTTCCTTGTCATCCTCGTGGTCCCAGCCGAGCAGGTGCAGTACGCCGTGCACGGTCAGGTGCGCGTAGTGGGCGTTGAGCGCCTTGCCCTGCTCGTCGGCCTCCCGTGCCACCACCGGTGCGCAGATCACCAGGTCACCCAGCAGCGGGAACTTGACGCCCTTGGGCAGGCCTTCGGGCACTTCGGCCGGGAAGCTGAGCACGTTGGTCGCGTAGTCCTTGCCGCGGTAATGGCGGTTCAGCGACTGTCCTTCCTTGGCATCGACCACGCGGATGGCCAGATCGGCCTCGCGGATGCGGCCCTTCAGCGCGGCGGCCACCCACTTGCGGAAGCTCACTGCCGCCGGCAGGCCGGCACGTGGCAGGGCATAACTGACGGCGACGTCCAGTCGCACGGGGCCACGGGTCATGGAGTTGCTCCTGGTTGGATCTGATGCAGGTCGCGGCGGTCGTAGGCGCTCACGATGCGCGCGACCAGCGGGTGGCGGACCACGTCACGGGATTCGAAGAAGGTGAAGCTGACGCCCTCGACTTCACGCAGCACGTCGATGGCGTCGCGCAGGCCGGACTTCACGTGCTTGGGCAGGTCGGTCTGGGTCAGGTCACCGGTGACCACCGCAGTGGAGCCGTAACCCAGGCGGGTCAGGAACATCTTCATCTGCTCGATGGTGGTGTTCTGTGCTTCGTCCAGGATCACGAACGCATCGTTGAGCGTGCGGCCGCGCATGTAGGCCAGCGGCGCGATCTCGATGACGTTCTTCTCCAGCAGCTTGACCACCTTCTCCACGCCCATCATCTCGTACAGGGCGTCGTACAGCGGTCGCAGGTAGGGATCGACCTTCTGGCTCAGGTCGCCGGGCAGGAAGCCCAGCTTCTCGCCGGCCTCCACCGCCGGACGCACCAGGATCAGGCGCTGCACCCGCGATTCGTTCAGTGCTTCGACCGCGCTGGCCACGGCCAGGAAGGTCTTGCCGGTACCGGCCGGGCCGATGCCGAAGTTGATGTCGTGGGTGGCGATCTGGTGCAGGTAGCGGCCCTGGTTGGCGCCGCGGCCGCGCACCGTGCCGCGCTTGACCTTGATCGCCACGTCCTGCGCTTCATAGGAGCGCTCGGCGATCTGATCGACATTGGCCTGCGCCAGGCGCAGATGGATGGCGTGGTTGTCGAAGGTGGTTTCGGCGGCTTCGGCGTACAGCGCTTCAACCAGCTTCTGCGCCTCGACGATGGCCTCACTGGGCCCGCTGATGCGGAACACGAAGCCACGATTGGCGATCTCCACGCCGAGCTTCAGCTCTATCTGGCGCAGATGGCCATCGAAGGGGCCGCACAGGTTGGCCAGCCGCTCGTTGTCTTCCGGCGACAGGGTGAAGTCTCGATGATCGATGCTTTTCATTGCTTGGGGTGGGGCGGACGCCTTCCACCGCAGTGTATTCAGGGAGGACAAGGGTAGCGCGCGTGCGGGGCACACGGCCAGCAGACGGTCGATACAGCGTTTTCCACACCCGGTGTGGACGGGGCGCGCGGAAACCTGTGGATAGACCTTCGCAATGCTTGTGCCACAAGGCCCATGAGGTCCTGGTGAAAAAAGCGTCATGGTCGCTCGTCGCTGCCGCAGCACTGCCGCGGGTGGCCTGCACGGGAGCATTCATCGTGATGGCAGTGCAGGTTTCGTTGCCGGGCGAGCAACAACGCCACGTCCTGCCGGATTTCCACAATGGTTGTGGAATGATGCCGAATCAACCTGTGGATAGGTGGTGCGGAGCCTTGCAGCAAAAGGCTTGCCCGCACGTGGTGAAAAAACCGTCAGGGCTGATCGGAATCATTGAGGGTGCACGGGGCACATGGCACCGTGTCGCCGTCGCTGGAGGGGATGGCATGGGCATCGGCAACGGGATGCGTGGAATCGGACTGGTGGGCATCGGCCTGCTGGCGGGATGTGGGCAGTCAACGCCGACTGCGCTGGGAACGCTGGAGTGGGACCGGATCACGGTGCCGGCACTGGCGGCCGAAGTGATCGCTGCAGTGGAGGTGCGCGAAGGTCAGCCGGTCAAGGCGGGCACCGTGTTGATGCAGCTTGATCCCGCCCGTGGCGACGCGCAGTTCGCTGCCGCACAGGCCGATACGCTGCGCGCGCAGGCACAGCTGGAAGCGCTGGAGATCGGCCCGCGCAACGAACAGATTGCCCAGGCCGAGGCCCAGCTCGCCGCGCTTCGCGCCCAGGCCGTCGAAGCCAGCGCCTACTATCGCCGGGTGCAGCCGCTGGCACGCCAGCAGCTGGTCGCTGCTGCTGAACTGGACCGTGCGCGGGCCGCCGCCGGCAACGCCGAGGCTAGTGCGCGCGCGGCCGAGCAGGCTTGGCTGGAGCGGGTGCACGGCAGCCGTGCGCAGGACATCACCCAGGGCAAGGCCGCGGCCGATGCCGCGCGCGCGTAGCAGGTGGTGCAGGGCGTGAACCTGCAGAAGCTGCGGCTGCGTGCACCGCGCGATGGTGTGGTCGATGCCTTGCCCTACCGACAGGGCGACCAGGCGCCGATCGGTGCGCCGTTGGCGGTGATGCTGGTCGGTGAGCGTCCCTATGCGCGCGTCTACCTGCCGCAGCCGCTGCGCCTGCAGGTAAAGGTCGGTCAGGCCGCGCAGATACAGCTGGAGGGTCGGAGCACGGTGCTGAAGGGGCGCGTGCGATCGATCCGCAGCGAACCGTCGTTCACCCCGTACTACGCGCTGACCGGCGACGACGTCGAGCGCCTGAGCTACCTGGCTGAAATCGAAGTGACCGAAGCCACCGACATGCAGAAGCTGCCGGCCGGGCTGCCGGTGCAGGTGCGCTTCTGAACACCGGTGCGGACATCGCGGTGCATGCGCAGGGCCTGACCCGCCGCTTCGGCGATCTGCTGGCCGTGGACAATGTCGACCTGACCGTGCCGCGTGGGCAGGTCTATGGCTTCCTGGGCCCGAACGGGTCGGGCAAGTCGACCACCATCCGCATGCTGTGCGGCCTGCTGGAACCGAGCGCCGGGCAGATCCAGGTGCTGGGGCTGGCGGTTCCCGAGCAGGCCGAAGCGCTGCGCCGTCGCATCGGCTACATGACCCAGCGCTTCTCGCTGTACGAAGACCTGTCGGTACGCGAGAACCTGGAATTCCTCGCCGCCATCCAGGACCTGCCACGCGCGCAGGCCCGGCAGCGGGTCGACAGTTTGCTGCAGCAGTACCGGTTGCAGGACCGCCAACCACAACTGGCCGGCACGCTCAGTGGTGGGCAGAAGCAGCGCCTCGCCCTGGCGGGTGCCGTCGTGCATTCGCCCGAACTGCTGTTCCTGGACGAGCCGACCAGCGCCGTTGATCCCGAATCGCGCCGCGATTTCTGGGAGGCCCTGTTTGAACTTGCCGACGCCGGTACCACCGTGTTGGTATCGACCCACTACATGGACGAGGCCGAGCGCTGCCACCGGCTGGCGATCCTGGATCGTGGTGCGCTGGTCGCCGATGGCACGCCGGCCGAACTGTGTGCACGGCTGGACGGCCGCACGTTGCAGGTCACGTCGGCGCAGCCGCGCCAGGCCAGCCGCGCATTGTCCGAGCTGCCCGGCGTGCTGAGCGTGGCGCAGATCGGTACCCAGCTGCGCGTGTTGTGCAGCGAGGGGGCCGCCGATACGCCAGCGTTGCGGCGCGCGCTGGTCAGCGCCGATCCGCAGGCTCACTTCGAGGCGGTGGCGCCGAATCTGGAAGACGTGTTCGTCGCTGCTACCCGCGGGCGAGGCCGGGAGCCGGCGGCATGAACCTGCGCCGGCTGTGGGCGATCATGCTCAAGGAGCTGCGGCAGCTGCGCCGCGACCGCATCTCGCTGGCGATGATCGTCGGCATTCCGGTGATGCAGCTGCTGCTGTTCGGCTATGCGATCAATCTCAACCTGCGCCACCTCGACGCCGGTGTCGCCGACCAGGCCAACAGTGCCGCCTCGCGCGCGGTGGTGCAGGACATGGTCGCCACCGGCGTGATCACGCCGCGCAGCGAAGCCTATACGCCCGACCAGCTGATGCAGGCGCTGCGCCGTGGCGAGATCAGTGTCGGCATCGTGGTGCCAGCCGACTTCGAACGTCGCCGCTTCGACGGTCGCGAAGCGGTGCAGGTACTGGTCGATGGCAGCGACACCGTGGTGCAGAGCGCAGCGATCCAGCTGGCGCAGGTGCCGCTGGATACGCGCCCGACCAGCAACACCCGTCCCCTGCGCGAAGGCAGCATCGCCAGTGGTCCTGTCAGCGTGACCAGTTTCTACAACCCGCAGCGGCGCTCGGCGGTGAACATCGTGCCGGGCCTGATCGGGGTGATCCTGACCATGACCCTGGTGATGTTCACGGCGGTGGCGGTGGTGCGCGAACGCGAGCGCGGCAACATGGAACTGCTGATCGCCACGCCGGTGTCGCGCAGCGAACTGATGGTCGGCAAAGTGCTGCCCTATGCAGCCATCGGCCTGCTGCAGACCACCCTGGTGCTGGTGCTGGGCACCTGGCTGTTCCAGGTGCCGATCCGCGGCAGCCTGCTGGACATCTATCTGGCCGCGGTGCTGCTGGTGCTTGCCAACCTGGCGCTGGGCCTGCTGATCTCCACGCGCGCGCGCTCGCAGTTCCAGGCGATGCAGATGACGCTGTTCCTGTTCCTGCCGTCGATCCTGCTGTCGGGCTTCATGTTCCCGTTCGCGGGCATGCCGCGGCCGGTGCAATGGCTGGCCGAAGTGCTGCCGCTGACCCACTTCCTGCGCCTGGTGCGCGGCATCATGCTGCGCGGCGCCTCGCTGTGGGAGCTGTGGCACGACGCGCTGGAGCTGCTGGCCTTCATCGTGGTGATGATGACGTTGGCGATCCTGCGTTTCCGCAAACGATTGGATTAATGCATGCCGACCAACGGTCGGCATCCACAACTACCCCGGCAGGTGCCGACCGTTGGTCGGCATCAATTCCGGTGGGTGCCGACCGTTGGTCGGCACACCTTATTCCGCCACCACCCGCGCGCGCAGCGAATTGGTCAGCGCTTCGGTGATCACCACGTCCACGAACTGGCCGATCAGGCGTGCCGGCGCCGGGAAGTTCACCGAACGCATGTTCTCGGTCTTGCCGGTCAGCTCGTTCGGGTTCTTGCGCGAGGGCCCTTCCACCAGCACGGTCTGCACGGTGCCGACCATCTTCTGGGAAATGCCGGCGGCATGCGCATTGATGCGCTCCTGCAGGCGCGACAGGCGCGCGTGCTTCTCGGCATCGCTGATGGTGTCCTCCAGGTCCGCAGCCGGGGTGCCCGGGCGACGCGAATAGATGAAGGAGAAGCTGTGGTCGAAGCCGATGTCCTCGATCAGCTTCATGGTCTTCTCGAAATCGGCATCGGTCTCGCCGGGGAAGCCGACGATGAAGTCCGAGCTGATCGAGATGTCCGGGCGCACCGCGCGCAGCTTGCGGATCTTCGACTTGAATTCCAGCGCGGTGTAACCACGCTTCATCGCCGACAGCACGCGGTCGCTGCCGGCCTGCACCGGCAGATGCAGGAAGTTGGCCAGCTGCGGGACGTCGCGGAACGCGTCGATCAGCGAGTCGCTGAATTCCAGCGGGTGCGAGGTGGTGAAGCGGATGCGGCCGACCCCATCGATCTCGGCGATGGTACGGATCAGCAGGCCGAGGTCGGCGAACTCGCCGTCGCCATAGGGACCACGATAGGCGTTGACGTTCTGGCCGAGCAGGTTGATCTCGCGCACGCCCTGTGCAGCCAACTGCGCCACCTCCACCACCACGTCCTCGAACGGGCGGCTGACTTCGGTGCCGCGGGTGTAGGGCACCACGCAGAACGAGCAGTACTTGGAACAGCCTTCCATGATCGACACGAACGCCGAAGCGCCTTCGGCGCGCGGTTCCGGCAGGCGGTCGAACTTCTCGATCTCGGGGAAGCTGATGTCTACCTGCGGACGCTTCTGCTCACGCCGGGCGCGGATCAGCTCCGGCAGGCGGTGCAGGGTCTGCGGGCCGAACACCAGGTCGACGAACGGCGCGCGCTTGATGATCGCTTCGCCTTCCTGCGAGGCGACGCAGCCGCCCACGCCGATGATGACCTCGCGGCCTTTGTTCTTCAGGCCCTTCCACACGCCCAGCTGGCTGAACACCTTCTCCTGCGCTTTTTCGCGGATGGAGCAGGTGTTGACCAGGATGACGTCGGCGTCGTCCGGGCTGTCGGTCAGTTCCAGGCCATCGCTGGCGGCAAGCACGTCGGCCATCTTCGCCGAGTCGTACTCGTTCATCTGGCAACCGTGGGTCTTGATGTACAGCTTGCCCTTGACCTGGTCGGGCTTGCGCGGACCGGCGGGCAGGGCAACGAGCGGGGTACCGCCCGGGGTGGCGGGCGGAAAGACGTCTGGCGTCCCGGTCATGGCGCTTAATCCATTCGGGTGGCGGGAAAGCCAGCAATTCTACCCGCATCCCGCGCCACCCGCCGCGCCCTTTGTAGCGCCGAGCCCACGCTCGGCTGGTTTCAGTAGAGCCAGGCCATGCCTGGCTGCCCCATGGGAAGCAGGAAGAGCAGCCGAGCGTGGGCTCGGCGCTACAAAGGAAGCCCAGCCGGCGCCTTACGCCGCCACCAGCTCCGCATCGATCTGCCGCGAACGGTCGAACGCGGTCATCGCGCTCATCCGTGCGATGTAGTCAGCCGTGGCTGCTGCAGGCTGTACCAGGCCAAAGGCCGTGGTCCAGTCCAGCGCATTGCCCCACAGCACATCGGCGGCGCTCATGACCTCGCCGAGCAGGTACGGGCCCTGCGCCAGCTGGGCCTCGACCACCTGCAGCACGGTCTCCGCATCGTTGTACGGCGACATCAGGCGCGGCGGCGGCTCGCGATGCATCGCCTTGTCGATCATCGCCGGCTCGAAACAGGCGCCGTAGAAGGCCATCCAGCGCAGGTAAGGGCCGCGCAGGGCATCGCCGATCGGCGGGGCCAGCCCGGCTTCCGGGTACAGGTCGGCCAGGTACAGGTAGATCGCCACCTGCTCGGTCACCAGCGCGCCGTTGTGGACGATGGCCGGCACCTTGCCCATCGGGTTGATGGCCAGGTAGGCCGGGGCCAGGTTGGCGCCGGCCTTCAGGTCCAGCACCTGCATGTGGTAGTCGGCACCCAGCGCTTCGAGCAGGGCCACCGCGCCGCTCGAGCGGGAACGGGCGGCGTGGTACAGGGTGATCCGGCGTGAATTCATGGCATTGCTCCTTGCGGTGGGTGGTGAACTGGAGGTCATCCTGAGGCACTATTGCGGACGACTTCTGTCCTCGATCCTTCATGCGCCATACCGCCCATCGACTGCTGCGCCTGATCGCCCTGCTGCAGGCCCGCCGCCAGTGGTCCGGGGCCGAGCTCGCCGAGCGCATGGGCGTGGACCGGCGCAGCATCCGCCGTGATGTCGAGCGACTGCGTGAACTGGGCTATCCGGTCCAGGCCTCGTCCGGGGTCGGTGGCGGCTACCAGCTGGGGGCGGGGGCACCGGTACTGCCGATGCTGCTGGATGAGGAGGAGGCGACCACCCTGGCGATCGCCCTGCGTGCCGCGTCCGCGACCGTCGCTGGCATCGACGACACCGCGCGCGGTCTGTTGTCCAAGCTCGACCCGCTGGTACCGACCCGTCGCCGGCAGCAGGCTGGCGAAGTGCATGCAGCGACGGCCACCTTGTCCGACCTTCCGTCCACCGACGCACGCCTGCTCGGACGGCTGGCCCAGCACTGCCGGCAGGCGTCCCGGCTGGCCTTCGAGTACCGCAGCGCGCAGGAGGCGGTGACCCAGCGCGAGGTCGAGGCCCAGCACCTGGTCAATTACGGGCGGCGCTGGTACCTGCTGGCCTGGGATCTGGGCCGGCAGGACTGGCGCACACTGCGCGTGGACCGGATGGGCGCGGTACGCGAGTGCTCCGAGCCGGGTATGCACCGGCGCACGCCGGCGCCGCCGGATGTGATGGTGCGGCAGGCGGTCAGCCAGGCGCCGTTCGCGCTGCAGGCCATCCTCCGCCTGGCCGGCAGTCATTCCGAGCTGGAAGGCCGCATCCCGCCATGGTGTGGAGTACTGGAAGCGGATGGCTCCGATCACTGCCTGCTGCGCATGGGCGCCGAGAGCCGCGGCATGATGCTGGCGCAGATTCTCAGCCTGGACCGCATACCTGTGGCGCTTTGGACCACCCCGCCGGGCCTGCGCGACGAGCTGGCACAGCGGCTGGCGGGCCTCGGCCAGCTGCTGGCTGTGCCGCCGGTCACAGGCTGAGCCACATCGCTTGGCAAGCCCAGGCGAAGCTGGGACACTCGCCGCCATGAAGGGGATACTGGGGACAACGGCGATCATCATCGCTGCGCTGACCGCTGCGCCGGCCAGCGCTGGAACCCTGTACAAGTGCCAGGGCGCTGACGGCGTCACCAGCTATGTGAGCAAGCGGGTGGCTGGCGCGCGCTGCAGCACCATCAGCTACAGCCGGGACACCCGCCCGGCACCGCGTCCGGTAGTGGCCGCACCCAGGCCAGCGCCGACCACGGTTGCCAGCATCGAACGCAACCCGGTTGCCGTTGCCGCCAGCGCGGCAACGCCGGCAACGGTTGCGCCTGCACCCGCGCCCGCAGCTGCTCCGGCACAGCCGGCCGCCTCGCGCGCCGGGCGCATGGTCAGCGGCCAGGTCTATTCCTTCATGAAGGACGGCGTGCGGCACTACACCAGTGCGCGCCCGACCCAGGTCGCCAACCTCGGCCCGGTGCGGACCATCCGCTACAGCTTCATGGAGCGCTGCTACGCGTGCGGGGTCAATCCACGCGTGGACTTCGGCACCGTGCGCCTGAACACCTCGGCCTTCCAGACCGAGATCACCTCGGCCGCGCGCGAGTTCGGCGTGGAAGAGGCGGTGGTGCGGGCCATCATCCACGCCGAGTCGGCCTACAACCCGACCGCGCTCAGTCGCGCTGGTGCGCAGGGCCTGATGCAGCTGATGCCGCCAACCGCAGCGCGCTTCGGGGTCAGTGACTCCTACGATGCCGGGCAGAACATCCGCGGCGGCGTACAGTATCTTGCGTGGTTGTTGAAGCGCTTCAATGGCGATCTGACCCTTGCCGCAGCCGGCTACAACGCTGGCGAAGGCGCGGTCGACCGCCACGGTGGCGTGCCGCCCTACAGCGAGACCCAGTACTACGTGCGGCGGGTCGGCCAGCTGGCCGAGCGTTACCGCACCGCCCTGAGTCACCAGTAGGTGCCAACCTTTGGTCGGCGCACCCTTGAATGTCAGGTGCCGACTGTTGGTCGGCACGCCCTTGAACTGGTAGGTGCCGACTGTCAGTCGGCACTCCTTGCAAAGAGCGTTGTGTGGCGCGCGACGGTTCCGCTACACTCGACCGTGATTCAATGCGGCTCTGGCCCCCACCGGATCCGCTGGCAGCCTTAAAGCTACCTAATCAATATCGGAGTGCCGGATGGCCAACGATGGGGTACACGATCCAGTCAACACCGGACGTCGGCGTTTTCTTTCTGCCACCACAGCCGTGGTGGGCGCCGTCGGCGTCGGATTCACCGCAGTTCCTTTCATCAAATCCTGGAACCCCAGTGCCCGCGCCAAGCTTGCCGGCGCACCGGTGGTGGCCGACATCAGCGCCCTGCAGGAAGGCCAACGCCTGATCGTGGAATGGCGTGGCCAGCCTATCTGGATCGTCAAACGGTCCAAGGCGATCCTCGATGCGCTGCACGGGCTGGACGGCCGTCTCAAGGACCCCGAGTCCGGCGAGAAGGACCAGCAGCCGGAGTACGTGCTGAAGCAGAACCCCGAGCTGCGCTCGATCAAGCCGGATATCTCCGTGCTGGTCGGCCTGTGCACGCACCTGGGCTGCTCGCCGGAAATGGTCGCCGAGATCCGGCCTGAGCCCTACGACCCGCAGTGGAAGGGCGGCTACTTCTGCCCCTGCCACAAGTCGCGCTTCGACATGTCCGGTCGTGTCTTCAAGGACGTGCCGGCGCCGATCAACCTGAAGGTGCCCGCGCACCACTACCAGGACGACAACACCATCATCATCGGTGTCGATCCGCAGGGGGCTGCCTGATGGCCAATATCCTCAGCCGTACCGCCAGCGGCGTGGCCGACTGGGTCAACGCGCGCGCGCCCGGCCTGATGCCGGTCTACCGCAAGCACGTCAGCGAATACTACGCGCCGAAGAACTTCAACATCTGGTACTACTTCGGTTCGCTGGCGCTGCTGGTGCTGGTCAACCAGATCGTCACCGGCATCTTCCTGACGATGCACTACAAGACCAACGCCGCCGAGGCGTTCGGCTCCATCGAATACATCATGCGTGATGTGGAGTGGGGCTGGCTGATCCGCTACATGCACTCCACCGGTGCCTCGCTGTTCTTCATCGTGGTCTACCTGCACATGTTCCGTGGCCTGCTGTACGGCAGCTACCAGAAGCCGCGCGAGCTGGTGTGGATCCTGGGCATGCTGATCTACCTGGTGTTGATGGCCGAAGCCTTCATGGGCTACGTGCTGCCGTGGGGCCAGATGTCGTTCTGGGGCGCCAAGGTGATCATCTCGCTGTTCGGCGCGATACCGGTGATCGGCAACGGCCTGACCGAATGGATCATGGGCGACTACCTGCCCAGTGACGCCACGCTCAACCGCTTCTTCGCACTGCACGTCATCGCCCTGCCGCTGGTGCTGCTGTTGCTGGTGGTGCTGCACCTGGGTGCGCTGCATGAAGTGGGGTCGAACAACCCGGACGGCGTGGAGATCAAGAAGGGGCCCAAGGGCAACCGCTGGTCGCCGAACGCACCGGCCGACGGCATTCCGTTCCACCCGTACTACACGCTCAAGGATGGCGTCGGCGCCGGCTTCCTGTTGATCATCGCCGCCTTCATCATCTTCTTCGCGCCGGGTTTCGGTGGCCTGTTCCTGGAGCACGACAACTTCACCGAGGCCAACCGCCTGGTGACCCCCGAACACATCAAGCCGGTCTGGTACTACACGCCGTACTACGCGATGTTGCGCGTGGTACCGAACAAGCTGGGCGGCGTGCTGGTGATGTTCTCGGCCATCGCGATCCTGTTCCTGGTGCCGTGGCTGGACAAGGCGAAGGTGAAATCGGTGCGCTACCGCGGCTGGATCTCGAAGGTGATGCTGGGCGTGCTGGCGGTGTGCTTCGTGTGGCTGGGCGTGATCGGTTCCGGCCCCGGCACCGACGTGCACGAGACCTACATCGGGCGGGTGCTGACCTTCCTGTACTTCGCGTTCTTCATCACCATGCCGCTATGGACACGATTGGACAGGACCAAGCCGGTACCGGAGAGGGTGACCACCCATGACTGAACGCTGGATGGTCCGGCTGGCCCTGACGGCCGCCCTGATGCTGGGCAGTTTCCTGGCCTCCGCCGCCGAGGGCGGCACCAAGCTGCTGCAGGCCGGCAACGACCTCGGAGACCGCGCTTCGCTGCAGCGCGGCGCGCAGCTGTACATGAACTACTGCTCCGGCTGCCACGCGCTGAAATACCTGCGCTATTCGCGGATGGCGCAGGACCTGGGCCTGACCGAAGAGGAGGTGATGAACAACCTCAACTTCACCGGCTCGGCGATCGGCGATCCGATCCCGGTGGCGATGCCCAAGGAGAACGCAGAGAAGTGGTTCGGCAAGATGCCACCGGACCTCAGCCTGATTGCGCGTGTGCGCGGCAGTGACTGGGTCTACACCTACCTCAAGTCGTTCTACCTGGACAGCAGCCGGCCGCTGGGCTGGAACAACGCGCTGTTCGCCAACGCGTCCATGCCCAACCCGCTGTGGGAAATGCAGGGCCTGCAGCATGCCGTGCATGGCAAGCCGGAGGCGCCGGGCATGGATCCGCCGGTGACCGGCCTGCGCCTGGAAACGCCAGGCAACGTCGATGCCGGACAGTACGACCAGGCAGTGCGTGACATCACCAACTTCCTCGAATATGCCGGCGAACCGGCCGCGCTCAAGCGCCAGCAGCTGGGCGTGTGGGTGATCCTGTTCCTGGCCCTGCTGACCTTCCTGCTGTATCTGTTGAAGAAGGAATACTGGAAGGACGTTCACTGAATCTGCCGCTCACCATCGCACGGGCCTATTGGCTTTTGTGATGGTCGGTTGCACACTCGGGGAGGAGTCGATCGCCGGCACGGTGCCGGCGGCGCCGATGCGGCAGGCGGTCTCCTGTCGTGGGAGAGCCTTTGATGGCGGCGAGCGTACGCATGCGCAATACACTGACGCTGTTTTCCTCGAACGACGATGTACTGTGCCACCGTGTACGCCTGGTCCTGGCGGCCAAGGGTGTGACCTTCGACTTCGTTCCGGTCGATCCACAGAACCCGCCTGAAGACCTGATCGACCTCAATCCGTACCACTCGGTGCCGACCCTGGTCGAACGCGAACTGGTGCTTTACGCCGCGTCGGTGGTCAGCGAGTACCTGGACGAGCGCTACCCGCATCCGCCGCTGATGCCGGTCGATCCACTCTCGCGTGCGCGCATCCGCCTGGCCATGCTGCGCATCGAGCACGACTGGGTGCCGCAGGTGCAGGCCATCCAGCTGGGCAACAAGACCCAGGCCGAGGCCGGCCGCAAGCGCCTGAAGGAACTGCTGACCGCCTCGCTGCCGCTGTTCAAGGCCAGCAAGTTCTTCCTCAACCCGGAAATGAGCCTGGCCGACTGCGCGATGGCGCCGATCATCTGGCGCCTGCAGTCGCTGGATGTGCCGCTGCCGAAGGACGGCAAGGCGATTGAAGACTACGGCAACCGCATCTTCCGCCATCCGGGCTTTGTCCGCAGCCTGACCGACCAGGAAAAGAAGCTGCGCGATCTGCCGGGCTGATCCTGCCTCGCCTTACCCGTCTGCACGCCGACCGGCGTGCAGGCGATCCGCCCCGGCAGGGCGCCGGGCGCGTACACTTCACGCATGACCGAAGACTTCTTCCACATGACCAGCCACCGCCCGTACCTGCTGCGGGCGCTGGTGGAATGGATCAACGACAACCAGCTGACCCCGCACATCCTGGTCGACGCCGGCGTCCCCGGCGTGCAGGTGCCACCTTCGGCGATCAAGGATGGCCGGGTTGTGCTCAACATCGCCGAACGTGCTGTCGTGCGGCTGATGATCGACAACGAGATGGTGAGCTTCTCGGCGCGCTTCTCCGGTACCAGCTACCCCGTGCAGGTGCCGATCAGCGCCGTGCTGGCCGTCTACGCCCGCGAGACCGGGCAGGGCATGGCGCTGCCGGATGACATTCCGGGCAGCGAAACCGCTCCGACCAGCGACGAGCTGCTGCACGAGGAAGGCACGCCGCCGGACGATACGCCGCCGGCCAGTCCGCCGCCGAAGGGGCGCCCGAACCTGCGCGTGGTCAAGTAATGTCTCCGACGCCGCCCCGATGGGCGGCGTTTTCCTTTGCAGGATTCACCGGTGGCTGCCGGAATTGTGTGGGTGTCGACCGTTGGTCGGCACACCTTCAGTGCTTACACATCCTCGGCATCGTCCACGTCCGCGCGGATCTGGCTGATCCGCGCTGCGCCCGGGCCGGTAAATGAGATCAGCTGGTCGCCGCGCAGCACCATGCGGCCCACGTGGCGATCGATGCCATCGTAGGAATACTCGAACTTGAAGGTGCGCTCGAAACCGAGCCGGCCATCCTCGCCGCGCGACAGGCGCAGGCCGGTGGCGTGCACCGCCTGGTCCAGCCATTGCACGTCGGCTGCGCGGCAGGCATTGCGCCCCAGCTCGACCGCGCGCTCGGCGGCCGAACGCGCCGCGTTCCAGAAGAAATAGATGATTCCGCCGGCAATCAGCAACAGCAGCAGGGTGGGCATGGCGTCAGCCGTCAGAGGTCGATCCCGCAAAGATGGCGGCGAACGCGCGCTGGATCAAGCGCTGCATTCACCGCCGCGGCTGCGGTTCGCTGGACACCGGTTGCGCGGGCACGACCACCGGCTGCGGCGCAGGCGCGGGCTGCATCGGCGTCGCAGTGGGCGAGGGCATCACCAGCGGTGACGTGGCGGTCAGTTGCAGCAGCGCTGCCCAGTCCTGGCGGTTGAAGCTGCATTCGTCCTCTCGGCCCGGCGTGCAGCCGGGGTCGATGCCGGTGCTGTTGCGTTCGCGTGCCGGAGGCAGCTTGATCAGCCCCGTACGATCCAGCTGCAGCAACCGCATCGCCACCGTGTTCATCACATTGCCGCCCACCAGGTACAGGGTCTGGTCGCCCCCGAGATTTGCCGCCACCACCACTTCGCAATGTGACTTCCAGTGGCCCACCGAGCCGTTGCCCAGCGCCTGCACCAACCCGCTGTAGCTGAGCGTGCTGCTGCGGTCGCGCAGGAAGCACAGCAGATCACCCGGTGCGGGCTTTGTGGTCGCAGGATCGACCAGCCGGTACGGTACGCCCGGGGGGCCGCCCTGGTACGCGGCACGGATGTAGTCGATGTGGCGTGGCGAGGTGTTGAAGCCGGGAACGCCGGACTGCACCATCACCCAGGAAATGAACGCGGCCGACCACGGGTTGTCGACCAGGAAGGCGCGGCAGTCGCTGTCGGTGTAGCGCGTGCCCAGCGGTGCCAGGCAGCTGCTGGCGCCCGCGATGCTGCCCATCGCGTTGAGCGTGCCGCTGTTGCGCCAGTAGCCGGCCACGCGCTGCCAGGCGATCAGCCCGTTGTCGGCCAGGTGATCGCTTTCGGCCTCGGTGACACTGAGGCTGGCGGCGCGGCCATCACGATCAATGAAGGGCCGGAACCACAGCCGGTGCTCGTTGCAGGCGGTATTGCGGATGGCCACCGCCAATGGGCTCAGGCCGAAACGTGGTGGCACATCGCAGGCTTCGGCCGCCGCTGCGGACAAGGGGGCCGCGGCCAGCAGCAGGCAGGCAGGCAAGAGCATCCGGCGCATGCGCGGCTCCTGTGGGGGGTGCCCGCAGCGTCGCAGAGGCGGCCGTAGCCGAGCCGTGAAGGCGTGTAGAGCCGGGCCCATGCCCGGCTCATCGCGCGAAGCGCGTGCAGGGCGCGCCGCACATCGATAGGCAGCCGAGCGGAGGCTCGGCTCTACAAGTCCTGCCGGCCTCAAGCCGGCGGCGGGCCCAGCTTCAGCGACAGATCGATGGCCTGCACATGCTTGGTCAGGCCGCCGATGGAGATGCAGTCGACGCCATCCTCGGCGATCGAGCGCAGGCCGCCCAGGCCCACGCTGCCGGACACTTCCAGCGGAATGCGGCCGGCCGTGATACGCACCGCCTCGCGGCGCAGGTCCGGGCTGAAGTCATCCAGCAGAATGCGTTCGCAACCGGCTTCCAGCGCCTGGCGCAGCTGCGCCAGGTCTTCCACCTCGACCACCAGCGGCAGCGCGGGCCATTGCCGGCGCGCGGCAGCCACCGCCGCAGCCAGCGAACCGGCGGCACGGATGTGGTTTTCCTTCAGCATCACCGTGTCGTACAGGCCGAAGCGGTGGTTCTCGCCGCCGCCGCAGCGCACGGCGTACTTCTGCGCCAGGCGCAGGCCGGGCAGGGTCTTGCGGGTATCGAGGATGCGCGTGCCGGTGCCGGCCACAGCGGCCACGTAGCGGGCCGTGGTGGTGGCAGTGCCGGACAGCGTCTGCAGGAAGTTCAGCGAAGTGCGCTCGGCGCTGACCAGGCTGCGGCTGCGCCCGTGCAGCACGGCCAGCACGGTGCCTGCGGTGACGGCGTCGCCTTCGGAAACCTGCCATTCGATACGCACGTCCGGGTCGAGTGCGCGGTGGGTGGCATCGAACCAGGGGCGGCCGGCAATCACCCCGTCCTGCTTGCACAGCAGGTAAGCGCTGTCGGCCTGGTCGGGCAGCAGAGCGGCGGTGACGTCACCGCTGCCCAGGTCCTCGGCCAGCGCACGCGCGACATCGGCGGCGACAACGGCCGCATCCGGCGTCGGCAGCGTGCTCATGCGGCCGGGAAGTCGGCGATCTGAGCGGTGGGGATGGCTTCTTCGGCCAGCAGCACCGGGATGCCGTCGTCAACGCGGAACACCTGCTTGCGGTCGCGGGTGACCAGCGCCTCGCGCAGCGGCTGCGCCAGCGGGTTGCCATCGGCCTTGTTCACCGCGCCGGCGGAGATGGCCTTGTTGAGGGCTTCCAGGCCCTTGCCATCCAGCAGGGACAGGGGCTGGCGGGTGTCCGGTGACACCAGCAGGTCGAGCAGCTTGCGATCCATGGTTCTTCGTCTTGCGTGGAAGATGGCTAGAATACGTCTTTAAGGCAGGTGACGGCCAATGACCCCCAACCCGATCGCGCCGCTTGTCGGCATCGTCATGGGTTCCCGTTCCGACTGGGAAACCATGCAGCACGCCGCCCAGAAGCTTGAAGCCCTGGGTGTTCCGTTCGAAGTGAAGGTGGTGTCCGCGCATCGGACGCCGGATGTGTTGTTCAGTTACGCCGAGCAGGCGGGCCCGCGTGGCCTACGCGCGATCATCGCCGGTGCCGGTGGGGCCGCGCACCTGCCGGGCATGATCGCCGCCAAGACCGCCGTGCCGGTGCTGGGCGTGCCGGTGCAGTCCAAGGCCCTCAACGGCATGGATTCGCTGCTGTCGATCGTGCAGATGCCGGCCGGCATTCCGGTTGCCACCTTCGCCATCGGCAATGCCGGCGCCTCCAACGCAGCGCTGTTCGCCGCTGCGATGCTGGCCAGCGACCAGCCGGCGATCGGCCAGGCGCTCGACGCTTTCCGTGCGCGCCAGACCGAAGACGTGATGGCCCACGACGATCCGCGCCAATGAGCCTGACCGTCGGCATCCTGGGCGGCGGCCAGCTCGCCCGCATGATGGTTCTGGCTGGTGCGCCGCTGGGATTGCGCTTCGAACTGTACGACCCGGCAGCCGACGCCTGCAGCGGCCCGCTGGCGCCGCTCACCGTCGGTGCCTTCGATGACCGCCAGGCGCTGGCGGATTTCGCCGCCAAGGTCGACGTGGTCACCTTCGATTTCGAGAACGTGCCGGCCGACAGTGCCCAGTTCCTGGCCGATCGCGTGCCGGTCTACCCGCCGCCGGCCGCGCTGGCGGTGGCCCAGGACCGGTTGAGCGAGAAGACCCTGTTCCAGCAGTTGGGCATCCCGCTGCCGGCCTTCGCTGACATCCGCAGCCGTGACGAGCTGGCTGCGAAGGCTGTCGAGTTCGGCCTGCCGTGCATCCTCAAGACCCGCCGCCTTGGCTACGACGGCAAGGGCCAGTTCCGCCTGCGCAGCGAGGCCGACATCGACGCCGCGTGGGATGCGCTGGGTGCGCAGGTCGAGCGTACCGGGCTGATCCTGGAGGGCTTCGTTGCCTTCCAGCGCGAGGTCAGCGTGGTCGCCGTGCGCGGCCGCGATGGCAGCTTCGAGGCCTGGCCGGTCACCGGCAACTGGCATGTCGACGGCGTGCTGTCTGCCAGCGTGGCACCGGCGGTGCTGTCCGACGCCGAGCAGCAGGCCGCGATCGGCTATGCCCGTCGCGTCGCCGAGCATCTGCAGTACGTCGGCGTGTTCGCGCTGGAGCTGTTCTGCCGCGATGGCGAACTGCTGGCCAACGAGATGGCGCCGCGGGTGCACAACTCCGGCCACTGGACCATCGAAGGCAGCGAGACCTCGCAGTTCGAGAACCATCTGCGTGCCGTGCTGGACCTGCCGCTGGGCAGCACCCGCATGCTCGGTCATGCCTGCATGCTGAACTGGCTGGGCGCGATGCCCGACCCGGCACCGGTACTGGCCCAGGCCAGCGGCCACTGGCATGACTACGGCAAGGAAGCGCGCGCGGGCCGCAAGGTCGGCCATGCCACCCTGCGTGACGATGATGCCGCTGCACTGGCCGATGCGCTGGACCAGGTTGGCCTGGAGCTGGACCGCCAGGCCCAGGTGGCGCCGGCGGTACACGCGCTGCGGAACCGCTGAGCCGGTAGTGCCGGCCGCTGGCCGGCAATGCAACGATGTGGCGCGCCGGTGCAGGCATTGGCGCAACATTTCCGGTGGTAGCGTGGAGCTCCTTTCACAGGAGTCACCCCCATGCTCGACTGGAATGCCTATCGCAAGGAACTGAAGGGCCGCATCGGCGAGATCGGCAAGCTCTCGCCGGACACGGTCAAGGGCTACGCCACCCTGGCCAACGCCGGCGCCCAGACCAACCACCTGGATGCCAAGACCCGCGAGCTGATCGCGTTGGCGGTGGCAGTCACGACCCGCTGTGACGGCTGCATCACCGTGCACGTGGACGCGGCGCTGAAGCATGGCGCCAGCCGCGAGGAAATCGCCGAGGCGCTCGGTGTGGCGGTGTCGCTCAATGCCGGCGCTGCGCTGGTGTATTCAGCGCGGGTGATGGACGCGGTGGCCGCGCACGAGAGCGCGTGAAGCTTCATCTGTAGAGCCGAGCCCATGCTCGGCTGCTGTCCGGCCAGCCGAGCATGGGCTCGGCTCTACAGGGGGTCAGCGCAGCCGGCTCTCGGCGAATTCCCAGTTGACCATCTGCCAGAACGCGTCCAGGTAACGTGCGCGGTCATTCTGGTAGTCGGTGTAGTACGCGTGCTCCCAGACGTCGCAGCACAGCAGCGGGGTGCTTTCACCGGTCATTGGCGTGCCGGCATTGCGGGTGGCCTGCAGGCCCAGCTGGCCGCCGGGGTGCTGCACCAGCCATACCCAGCCGGAGCCGAACAGGCCCAGCGCGGTGCGGTTGAACTCCTCGCGCAGGCGCTGCACGTCGCCGAACTGCCGCTTCACCTGCTCGCCCAACCGCCCTTGGGGCTCACCGCCACCGCGCGGGCGCAGGCACTGCCAGTAGAAGCCGTGGTTCCAGGCCTGGGCAGCGGCATCGAACAGCGTGCCCTGGGCATGGCGGACGATCTCCTCCAGCGACGCTTCCTCCCACTCGGTGCCGAGGATGCCAGCGTTGACGGCATCCACATAGGCGCGATGGTGGCGGCCGTGATGCAGTTCCACGGTCTGTGCGGACAGGTGCGGCTGCAGGGAGCCGGGAAGATAGGGCAGGGCAGGCAATTCGACAGGCATGGACAGGTTCGTGGCCAGGGGGCGGCGGCAGCCGGTTCCATCCGCTTACAATGGCGGCTACCGTGGGCAGTCTAGCCGACCATCACGGTCGGTTTGTCCGGCGAAGCAAGGAGTGAGGTTGTGGCGGTAATGCAGCAAATCCAGGCCGAGGTCGATCGTTACCCGCTCGTGCTGTTCATGAAGGGTACCCCGCAATACCCGATGTGCGGCTTCTCCAGCCGCGCCGTACAGGCGTTGATGGCCGCCGGCGCCGTCACCCTGCGCACCGTCAACGTGCTGGAAGAACCCGAGATCCGCGCCAACCTGCCGCGATTCTCCAACCTGCCGACATTCCCGCAGCTGTTCATCAACGGCGAGTTGATTGGCGGCTGCGACATCGTGCTGGAGCTGTTCGAAGCCGGCGAGCTCAAGCGCATCGTCGAAGAGGCGACCCAGGGATGAGTGCCTGGCCATCGACGTCACCGACCGACGGGGCGCTCGATGGCCGCCCGTTGCAGGATCGCGTGGTGCTGGTTGCCGGCGCCGGTGGCGGATTGGGCAGTGCAGCGGCAGTGGCCGCTGCGGCCGCCGGGGCCACTGTAGTCCTGCTGGGCCGCAAGCCGCGTCGCCTGGACCGTGTCTATGCCCAGGTCCAGGCTGTCGGACCGGAACCCCTGCTGTACCCGCTGGACCTGGAAGGCGCAGGCCCCGATGACTATGCCGAGCTGGCCCAGGCCCTGCAGCGCGAGCTGGGGCGGCTGGACGGCCTGCTGGTCTGTGCCGCTCACTTCCCGGGCCTGACCCCGTTCGAACTGGCCGACCCGGCCAGCTTCGCCCGTGCCATCCATGTCACCCTGACTGCGCCCGCCTGGTTGGCCCAAGCCTGCCTGCCGCTGCTGCGGCAGCGCGAAGACGCGGCGCTGGTGTTTGCAGTGGATGCGCCCGAACGGGTCGGGCAGGCCTATTGGGGTGGGTATGGTGTCGCCCAGCATGGTCTGCGCGGGCTGATCACCAGCCTGCACGACGAACTCGGCCGCAGCCCGGTACGGGTCAGTGGCCTGTACCCCGGCCCGCTGCGCACGGCGCTGCGCGCCCGTGCCTATTCCGTCGACCAGGACCCGGCCGCCCAAGGCCCGGAGGCCGCCGCTGCTGTGGCCGTGACTCTGCTGTCCAGCGCAGGGCATGCCTGGCGGGGCCGGATTCTCGACGCCAGTGAGGCACCCCTGTCGGAGTGAGGCTGGGGGGGAAGACGGAGTGAAGAACCCGTCACGATTGCGTTGCGATCCGGTGCCGTCTGTCGCACAACCGTCACATTGATGGCGTAGCGTGTTAATCTAGTGTTAACCGTTATGGCTGCCTTCAGCCAGGCGGTAGGGAACCCCAGATAACTCTCCGACCAGCCACCCGCAGGGCTGTTTGGATGCGCTTTTTTTCCGCCATCGCCAACTCGCATCGAGGCTACCGAAAAATGACCCACCCACTCCGGATGTCCAAGCTTACCCTTGGTCTCGTGGCCGCACTCGCCGCCGCTCCCGCCTTCGCTCAGAGCAGCACCTCCGCCGGTGTCGGCGGCCAGGTGATGTCCGCCGCAGGCCAGCCTGTTGCCGGCGCTGAAGTCACCATCACCCACACCGAGTCGGGCACTGTTTCGCGTGCCACCACCGATGCGTCGGGCCGCTACAACGCGCGCGGCCTGCGCGTGGGTGGTCCGTACACCATCACCATCAACAAGCCCGGTGAAGGCACCAAGACCGAAGAAGGTGTCTACCTGAACCTGAACCAGGTCAACACCGTCAATGCCAACCTGGGCGGTGATCTGGCTGCGACCAACCTGGACGCGGTGAACGTTGTCGCCACTGCCGGCGGCCTGGACCTGTTCAGCGCCAACAAGATGGGCACCGGCACCAACGTGACCCGCGAAACGATGGATGCATTGCCGTCGGCCAGCCGCAACATCCAGGACTACGTCCGCCTGGATCCGCGCATCTCGCAGGTCAGCAAAGCTGACGGCGCGATCTCGGCCGGTGGCCAGAACACCCGTTACAACGCCATCCGCATCGACGGCATCAGCGCCTCCGATCCGTTCGGCCTGGGCTCCAACAACCTGCCGACCGAGCGTCAGCCGGTGTCGATGGACGCCATCCAGGAAATCAACATCGACCTGGCCAACTACGACACCACCATCGCCGGTGGTACCGGTGCGGTGATCAACGCCGTGACCAAGTCGGGCACCAATGAATTCCACGGCACCGTGTACGGTTCGTACCGCGACAAGGACATGGTCCGTTCGCGCCTGGAAGGTGACAAGCAGGACTTCAACGGCTTCGAGGACGAGAAGACCTACGGCATGACCTTCGGCGGCCCGATCGTCAAGGACAAGCTGTTCTTCTTCACCAACTATGAAAAGTACGAGCGCGCGGCTGCCGGCGTTTCCCTGAGTGACACGCCGATCGGCCGTGGCACCATCACCCAGCAGCAGATCACCGATGTCCAGAACTTCCTGGGCAAGCTGGGCTACGACCCGGGGAGCCTGTCGGCGCCGAACAGCAAGACCGAGATCGAAGAGTACGCGGTCAAGCTGGACTGGAACATCAACGAGAACCACCGTGCGGCCCTGCGCTACAACAAGATGGAGCAGAACGTCGTCCGCTTCCCGCAGGTCAGCAGCAGCGCTATCTCGCTGAGCAACTTCTGGTACCAGCAGCCGACCGAATACGAAACCTGGATGGGTGAACTGTTCAGTGACTGGTCCGAGAACTTCTCCACCGAGTTCAAGGTCTCGCACAAGGATTACTCGGCCAACCGCGTTCCGCTGGTCGACATGCCGCAGATCCGCATCAAGTCGGGCAATGACTCGCTGTACGTCGGTACCGAGCAGAACACCCACGTCAACATCGTCGAGTCGAAGGAACTGAGCGCCTTCGGTGCCGGTACCTGGTACATCGGTGATCACACCGTCAAGTTCGGTTTCGATTACTCGAAGAACGAGCTGATGAACTTCTACGGCCGCAATCTCAACGGCGTGTACGAGTTCAACAGCGTCAACGACTTCCTGGCAGGCAAGGCGTCGCGCTACCAGCTGCGTGCGCCGCGCGCTGATGGCAGCCGCAGCGACATCCCGGCCGACTTCACCCTGAAGAACACCGGTGTGTTCATCCAGGACACCTGGGCGATCAACTACAACCTGAACCTGATGTTCGGCGTGCGCATCGACATGCCTGACTTCAGCACCCAGCGTCTGTACAACCCGCGCATCGAGCAGCTGTACGGCTTCAACAACACCAAGCTGGTGGACAAGAACCTGGTGCAGCCGCGTGTCGGCTTCAACTACACCTTCGACAGCGAGCGCCCGACCCAGCTGCGCGGTGGCGTGGGCCTGTTCGGTGGCGCTGCCCCGAACGTGTGGCTGGCAGGTGCCTACCAGAACACCGGCCTGAACTACATCGAGTACGACGAGCGCAGCATCCCGGCCGGTGCCTTCACCCCGGATGGCAAGAACCCGTACATCCCGGCCGGTGGCCCGGCTTCGGCCCGTCAGAACGTCGACATCATCGCGCCGGGCACCCGCCTGCCGTCGGTGTGGAAGGCCAACCTGGCGTTCGACCATGAGCTGCCGTGGTACGGCATCGTGGCATCGGCCGAAGTGCTGTTCACCAAGGTCAAGGACGGCATCTACTTCGACCGTCTGGACGTGTCGGCTCCGACCGCCACCGGTCAGGACGGCCGTGCGATCTACTGGAATGCTGCTGGCCAGAACCAGGCCAATACCCGTATCGACAAGGGTGTCGACTACGGCATCTCCACCGGCACCAAGAATGCGGTCGACCGTGCCAACCGTCCGTCCGACATCGGCGATGTGCTGGTTCTGCGCAATACCGACAAGGGCCGCGGCACCCAGGCTACCTTCTCGCTGGCCAAGCCGCTGACCGAGAACTGGGGCTGGTCGCTGGGTTACACCTACACCAAGTCGACCGAAGTCAGCCCGCTGTCCAGCTCGCAGAACACCTCGAACTGGAACAACACGCTGATCTTCAATGCCAACGAGAACGTCGCCTACAATTCGCGCTACGCGATGAAGGACCGTATCACCGGCACCCTGGAGTGGAAGCACAACTTCTTCGGTGACAACGCCACCCGCGTCGGCCTGTTCTACGAAGGCCGTTCGGGCCGTCCGTACAGCTACATCTTCTACAACGATGCCAACGGCGACGGTGCGACCACCAACGACCTGTTCTACGTGCCGAAGGGCCCGGGCGACGTGAAGTTCACCGGCGGCGCCACGATGGAGAAGGCGTTCTTCGACTGGCTGGCGCAGAACCCGGAGCTGGATGCCTACCGTGGCAGCGTGGTCCCGGCCAACTCGCACCGCGCCTCGTGGGTCAACAGCTTCGACGTCCGCGTCAGCCAGGAATTCCCGGGCTTCATGAAGGGTCACAAGGGTGAAGTTGCCCTGGACATCATGAATGTCGGCAACCTGCTGAACAAGAAGTGGGGCCTGATCGACGACTACGGCTTCTACTCGACCCGTCGCGTTGCCAACTACGCGGGTATCGATCCGGCCACCGGCAAGTACGTGTACTCGTTCACGGGTTCGACCGACAACGCGCAGGTGCAGGAAAACAACAACGACAAGGGCAACACCGCAGTGTCGCGCTGGTCGATGCAGCTGACCCTGAAGTACAAGTTCTGATCCGTCAGAACCTGAAGCAGTAAGTGAAAACGGCCGGGGAAACCCGGCCGTTTTCCGTTCAGGCGAAAGTCCTTGCAGGTCTCCTGGTATCGGCGTAGCATCCAGAAATGTGCGCGGTGCCAATGCCGCCGATGCGGTCCCGGAAAGGCGAACGCGGGGAGCACACATCCAACGGTCGGGCTTCCCGGCCGTTTTGCTTTTTAAGGGGGCGGCAGTACAGTCGGAAACCTTGAAGGAAGCAAAAAATTGGACATGACCACGAACGAAAAATCAGCCCGTGCACTGCCGGTGCAGGATGCGCGGATCTACCCGCGCGGTGGGCTGGATGTGCTGTCGCGGGCCGAAGTGGCCCGCCTGCGTGATGCCTCCGCCGGCGGCATGCACGAACTGCTGCGCCGCTGCGCGCTGGCGGTGCTGACCAGCGGCAGCGCCTCTGACGATCCGCGTGCGGCGCGCGATCTGTATCCCGATTTCGACATCCAGGTGGCGCAGCAGGATCGCGGCGTGCGCATCGACCTGGTCAACGCACCGGCGATGGCCTTCGTCGATGGCGAGATCATCCGTGGTGTCGCCGAACTGCTGTTCGCAGTGGTGCGCGACCTGGCCTACATGGCCATCGAGATGGGCCCGGCCTACGCGGCCGAGCTGGAATCGTCCGAAGGCATCACCAACGCGGTGTTCGGCCTGCTGCGCAATGCGCGCATCCTCAACCCGGGCGACCCGAACCTGGTGGTGTGCTGGGGCGGCCACTCGATCTCGCGCGACGAATACCTGTACACCAAGCAGGTGGGCTATGAACTGGGCCTGCGCGGCCTGGACATCTGCACCGGCTGCGGCCCGGGTGCAATGAAGGGCCCGATGAAGGGTGCCACCATCGCCCATGCCAAGCAGCGCCGTACCGTGACGCGCTACATCGGCCTGACCGAGCCGGGCATCATCGCCGCCGAGTCGCCGAACCCGATCGTCAACCACCTGGTGATCATGCCGGACATCGAGAAGCGCCTTGAGGCCTTCGTCCGCATCGGCCACGGCATCATCGTGTTCGCCGGTGGCGTCGGTACCGCCGAAGAGATCCTGTACCTGCTCGGCATCCTGCTGCGCGAGGAGAACAAGGACCTGCCATTCCCGCTGATCCTGACCGGCCCGACCGTGGCGGCGCCGTACTTCGAGCAGATCGATCGCTTCATCCGCCTGACCCTGGGTGATGAGGCCGCCGAGCGCTACGAGATCATCATCGGTGACCCGGTGGCGGTGGCCAAGAAGATGGCCAACGGCATCAAGCGCGTGCGAGAGCACCGCCTGGCGCAGAAGGACTCGTTCTTCTTCAACTGGTCGATCGAGATTCCGTGGGAGTACCAGCAGCCGTTCGTGCCGACCCACGAAGCGATGGCCGCGCTGGACCTGCACCACGGGCGTGCACCGCATGCGCTGGCGGCTGACCTGCGCCGGGCGTTTTCGGGCATCGTGGCCGGCAACGTGAAGGAAGACGGCATGCGCCGCATCGAGCAGTTCGGGCCGTTCCAGATCCATGGCGACACCGACATGATGCAGGCCCTGGACGCGCTGCTGCGCGCCTTCGTCGAGCAGCGCCGCATGAAGATCTCCGGCGA